>NZ_JBRIIQ010000022.1:0-51795 GCF_052976905.1 Glaciimonas sp. GG7
CAGTCGGTGATAGCTTCTCTAAGCGCCCGGTTCATCGAGCACGAATCGATATTGACTGTGCCGGTGCTGGGCGCAGGCCGGAATGCACGCGCGCTACCAATCATTGAGATCCGCGCACCGGATGGCAACTACGATTATCAGCATAAATATTTTACTGACGACACTAAATATTTATGTCCGGCACCACTCGATGACGCATTGACCAAGCGGATACAGGCGTTGGCGGTGCAGGCATTCAATGCGATTGGTTGTAAAGGCTGGGCGCGAGTTGATTTCATGTTGCGTGCCAGCGATAACGCCCCATTTTTGCTGGAAATTAATACCTCCCCCGGCATGACGAGTCATTCGCTCGTGCCGATGTCGGCAAAGCAGGCTGGATCAAGTTATGAGAAGTTGTGTGTCGAGATATTGACGTTGGCAGCGCTGGAATTGAAGCCGTCCGGAGATTGGACACCCAACTGAGTCGTCCGAAATAACGCCGCCGAACAATTTATTCATGCGCAGTAAGCATGGTGCAAGTACTAGTAATAAAGATAGCAACTATGTGGCAAGACATCAAAATATTGAACGCAACATCAAATGCCTTGTTTGGGCTGGTTGCGCTCGTCTTGTTTGCATCCGGCCTGTGGTGGCTGGCGCAGCGCCCGATGTTTACGCTGAAGGTGATTCGGGTTGAAGGTATAGAGCAAAGTGAACTGCGTCGGGTTAATCCTTTGACTATCCGGGCCGGTGCATTGCCGCGGATTAAGGGTAATTTTTTCACCACGAATCTGGATTCAGTGCGGGTGGCGTTTGAGTCTGTTCCGTGGGTACGTAAAGCCTCGGTGCAGCGTCAATGGCCGAATCAATTAGTCGTCACGGTTGAGGAACATCAGCCGCTTGGCACGTGGGATGCCGATGGGCGTTTGTTGTCGGCCAAAGGCGATTTGTTTATCGCCAATCTGGACGAGGCTGAAGAGGATGGCGATTTGCTGAAATTTGGCGGCCCCATTGGCAGTGAAAAAGATGTTCTGGCACGTTTTGCGGATTTTCAGCAATGGTTTGCCCCGTTGAAGTTAAAGCCCGTTGATGTGGAATTATCAGCGCGCTATGCATGGAGTGTGAAGCTCGATAACGGTATGACTGTGGAATTAGGAAGAGAACGAAGCAAGACCATTCTGCATGAGCGGGTTGAGCGTCTGACAGAGATTTATCCACAGTTGCAAGCGCGTTTGCAGGATCGAATTGAAAGTGTGGATATGCGTTATCCGAATGGTCTGGCGTTAAAGGCGAGTGGCCTTAATGTCGGATTGGGAAATAAAAAAAAATAAGCGGAACAATATGACTAAAGACGCAAAAAATTTGATCGTCGGCCTCGACATCGGTACCTCCAAAGTGGTGGCGGTAGTGGCTGAAATTCTTCCTGACGGACGACATGAAGTGATCGGTCTCGGTCAGCATGAATCGAAGGGGCTAAAGAAGGGGGTCGTGGTGAATATTGAAGCGACGGTGGAGTCGATTCAGCGTGCGCTGGAAGAGGCTGAGCTGATGGCCGACTGCAAGATTCGCAATGTCTACACGGGCATTGCTGGCAGCCATATTCGCAGCTTTAATTCCAGCGGCATGGTGGCGATTAAGGACAAAGAAGTGACGGCGGCGGACGTCTCGCGGGTGATTGAAACGGCGAAAGCTGTCAACATTCCGACCGATCAGCAATTGCTGCATACCGTGCCGCAAGAATTTATTGTCGACAGCCAGGAAGATGTACGCGAACCGATCGGCATGAGCGGTATCCGCCTTGAAGTCAAAGTGCATATCGTCACCGGCGCGGTGTCGGCGGTACAGAATATCGTCAAGTGCGTGCGTCGATGCGGACTCGAAGTGTCGGATTTGATTTTGCAGCCGATGGCCTCCGCTGATGCGGTGTTGACGCCGGATGAAAAAGAATTGGGCGTGGTCCTGGTCGATATTGGTGGCGGGACAACCGATGTGGCGGTGTTCACCGAAGGGGCGATTCGTCACACGGCAGTGATCCCGATTGCTGGCGATCAGATTACCAATGACATTGCGATGGCGTTGCGCACACCGACCGCCGAAGCGGAAGAAATCAAGTTGCGCTATGGCGTCGCTAAACAGATTCTGGCCGATCCGGGCGAGACCCTGGAAGTACCCGGTTTGGGTGACCGTGCTTCGCGCTCTTTGTCGCGCCAGGCGCTGGCAGCCGTGATCGAACCGCGGGTCGAAGAGTTGTTTGCATTGGTGCATCAAGTCGTGCGTGAGTCTGGGTATGAAGAGGTGCTCTCGAGCGGGATTGTACTGACCGGTGGCTCGGCGTTGATGCCGGGCATGATTGAGTTGGCCGAAGATATTTTCTTGAAACCGGCACGCCTGGGGACGCCGCACTACAGCGGTCAATTGGCTGACGTGGTGCGTAGTCCGCGCTACTCAACCGTGCTGGGATTGTTGCTAGAGGCGAAAAAGCAGTATCTGCGCGGGTATATCGTGACCCGTCAGGAAGGTTCGGCGAAGGCGGTTTGGCAGCGGATGAAGGAATGGTTTTTAGGGAATTTTTAAGTGGGTGTTAGTAACAGGGTAAGTAGCAGATGGATTAGCACAGTATTTAAATTCGGTAAATGTAGTCAGGGTTATTTTTTGTTATTTATGTAACGCGCAGTTGTCAGTTGCCAGGCCTCGCACCGCGCGATGCCTTTTGACTGGAAACTGCAACTTTTTGAGGAAACATCATGGAAATCGATATGCTTGACAATGCAACGCTGGGTACCGTGATTAAAGTCGTTGGCGTGGGTGGCGCTGGCGGCAATGCGGTTCAGCATATGATCAATAAAGGTGTCTCAGGCGTCGAGTTTATCGTTGCCAATACGGATGCCCAGGCGCTCAAGAACTCCAAGGCGCATAACGTGATCCAGATCGGCGAAACTGGTTTGGGCGCGGGGATGAAACCGGCAATCGGTCGTCAACTGGCAGAAGAGTCCCGCACGCGTATTGAAGATGCACTACGCGGTGCGCACATGGTCTTCATCGCCGCCGGTATGGGCGGTGGTACTGGCACTGGCGCAGCGCCAGTGATCGCGCAGATTGCCCGAGAGCTGGGCGCGCTGACAGTGGCGGTGGTGTCCAAGCCATTTTCGTACGAAGGTCAGAAATGCATGGACCTCGCCGAAGAAGGACTGGAATTGCTGTCGCAAAATGTGGATTCGCTGATCATTATTCTTAACGAAAAACTTGAAGAGATTTATGAAGACGACAGCATGGTGGAGTGGCTCGAGCACGCCGATGACGTCCTCAATAATGCGGTTGCCGGCATTGCAGAAATCATTAACGTGCCAGGCCATATCAATGTCGATTTCAATGATGTGAAGACCATCATGGGTGAGCAGGGTAAGGCGATGATGGGAACTGCCACTGCGCACGGTGTAGACCGCGCGCGCCTGGCAGCCGAGCAAGCTGTTGCATCACCATTGCTCGATGGCATCGATCTGTCCGGCGCACGCGGCGTTCTGGTCAATGTCACAGCAAGCCGGAGTTTGAAGGGTAAGGAAATCAAAGAAGTCATGTCCACCGTGCGCGCGTTTGCCGCACCGGACGCATCGATTGCGCAGGGTATCGCGTACGACGAAACGATGGGCGATGATATCCGCGTGACCGTTGTCGCAACCGGCCTTGGCCGTGCGCGCAAATCGGTACAACTGGTGCAGCCGCAAATGCAGCGTACCGGAACCCATAACGAACCGGTGATGCAGCACGGTCACACCAGCATCAATTCTATGAATTCAGTCGGGCATGCTAGCTCTGCCGGATTTGGCGGAATGAAGGCTCCGGCGGTATGGCGTCGTGAATCGGCTTCTGATACTGTGCGGGCGCTGGAGAAGAATGGGATGGAAACTTATGACATTCCGGCTTTTCTGCGTAAGCAAGCTGACTAAGCAGGCGGACTAAGCAAGCCAACTAAGGCAATCGATCGCGAAGGTTCAGGCTCAGCAGAAATCGTTGTAACAGGGCATACTTCGGCTTCTACGCCGCGTCAATTTGGCGCGGCGTTTTTTTATATAAAATTACGTCAACAGTGATTTCCTGAGAGGTCAACATTCAGTGAGGTCACGTTAACTCCACAAAATCCATCAGATAAAAAGGACGCATCATGACAATCAAGATCGGCGACACCGTACCAGAAGGCCAATTAGCAGAGTTCATCGAAAACGAAACAGAAGGTTGTTCGCTTGGGCCGAATACGTTTAATGTCAGCGACTTAGTCAAAGGCAAGAAAATTGCCTTGTTCGCCGTACCAGGCGCATTTACGCCAACTTGCTCAGCCAAGCATTTGCCGGGCTATATCGCGCTCGCGGATCAATTCAAAGCTAAAGGCGTAGATGAAATTTGGGCCGTCTCAGTCAATGATGCATTTGTCATGGGCGCTTGGGGCCGCGACCAAAAAGCGACCGGTATCGTGCGGTTGTTGGCGGACGGTAACGCTGCCTTTGTGAAATCATTGGGTTTGGACGCAGACTTTGCCAAGTTCGGCATGGGTACGCGCTCGCAACGTTTTTCAGCATTGATCGATAATGGCGTGATTACACAATTGAACGTCGAACAAGGTGGCACATTTGAAGTGTCGAAAGCAGAAGTACTGTTGGCGCAAATGTAATATTGCACCGTAACCTTTTGGTTGCGTTGTTAATGTGCAATGAGAAAACGGCGCTGTATGCGCCGTTTTCTCATTGCAGCAGCAAGGGTGTAATAATTTACGCGTTAATACCCTCTGATCCGTCTTCTTTACCCCACAGTCGCAACACATCGTTACAGTCGCTTTTTCGGCCTCACTTATAATGACAACATGTTAAAACAACGCACCATCAAAAAAATCGTCAAAACCATTGGGATCGGCATGCACTCCGGCACCAAGGTTGAGCTGACCTTGCGCCCTGCTGCGGTCGATACCGGGATTGTTTTCCGACGTATCGACCTTGATCCGGTCATCGATTTTCCTGCTACGGCAACCGGCGTCGGCGACACGCGCATGGCCTCGGTTCTGGCCAAAGATGGTGAGCGGGTGTCAACGGTGGAACATTTGCTGTCGGCTTGCGCCGGACTTGGGATTGATAATTTATATGTGGACGTGACAGCGGAAGAGATTCCGATCATGGACGGCTCAGCCTCATCGTTTGTCTTTTTGATACAGCAAGCAGGTCTGGAAGAGCAGGGCGCGGCGAAAAAATTCATTCGCGTCAAAAAGACCGTGGAAGTGCGCGAAGGGCTGGGCGACAAAGAAAAATGGGCGCGGCTTGAGCCGTGCGACGGCTTTAAATTAAAGTTTTTTATTGAATTCAATCATCCTGCCATTGACGGCACGGGTCAGACTGCCGAGGTCGATTTCAGCATTGAGTCCTACGTCAAAGAAATCGCCCGTGCGCGGACATTTGGCTTTATGCAAGACGTAGAAACCTTGCGCGGGATGGGTTTGGCGCGTGGCGGTTCGCTGGAAAATGCGATCGTGATGGACGAGTATCGGATTTTGAATAGCGATGGCCTCCGTTATGAGAATGAATTTGTGCGTCACAAGATATTGGACGCCATCGGCGACTTATATCTGATCGGACATCCGTTGCTGGCAAGCTACACCGCGCATAAATCCGGGCATGCGATGAACAATCAGTTGTTGCGAGCGCTGTTGGCGCAGCCGGATGCCTATGAAATTGTCAGCTTTGATGATTTGGCGTTGGCACCTGATACTTATCAGCGGCAAGTAGGCCAGGAATGGGCCCTCAACTAATCCGGACTTCCGCAAAATCGCCCCAGCGGCGTTGTGCTTTCCTTCACGGTAAACATCAGACGTCTCCACCTGTTTATGTACTTCTCAGTACATACTTCTAATTTTTACATCAGAGGGAGATGGCATACAAAGAAGTCGTCAATAGGACGTCGAGAAACCTGTGATCGACATGTGAAGGCATGGTAATTAAGTGGTCTGTCGAAGAAACATGGTACACAACAGGGACTCAGTGCTACCACGTTTCATGGTTGTGTCAAGCTTAAGCGGTGTTTTAAAAAGCTGTAAACGTCGAGTTCACATGCGAAAAGCTTTAATTTTGCAGTATCACCTACAACAACCCGGATGAATGATTCCAGATTGCCTGTCCAACGCTTTGAGCCATTAGTGGAGGAACGGCGTTCCCTATCTGTTTCGCTCTGGAATTCAGACTGCCGTAAAAAACAAAGTTCTTCGGGAATGTTTGCAAGCATGCTGCTTCACGAACGCTTATTGCCCGGTCTTGATCGGGATGTCCAAATCTTCCATTGGAATAGCTAATGCAGCGTGTTGTGAGTCCCGCAGCCTGTTTGTTCCACGCCAGACGCCCATATACGTCAGTATGGCCAACATGGTTCTTGTGGCAGTCGAGTAACAGGTCTTTAGGCCAACTTTCACGTCCTCCGCCCTCTGGAGTGGACGCAATCCGAGCAAGATTCATCTTCGACAGCGCCGCCGCACGATGGCTAGGATCCTTGGCGTCAGTTTGACCAGCAACTAGTGGCGCGAGACCACCTATCCAGTCTCGGACCGTAGCATAGGGCTCCTCCTTGTCCGGACCATGTGTTGGCTCTGGTAGGCTAATATCAGCGCCTCGGCAAGCTAGCAAAACTAATCGTTCTCTAGTCTGCGGTACCCCGAACCACAGGGCAGGTAACACTCTTACGTCGAATTTATAGCCAAGTTTTTTCAGCAGCGACTTGAATGCTGGTAAAGGACCTTTGTTCCCCTTCAATTTTTGCATCCCAGGAACGTTCTCAATAAAAACATATTCTGGAAGCCAATGCTCGACAAAACGGCCAAATTCCGACAGTAAGCTTTTGCGCGGATCAATCTTGGCACGTTGACGATTTTGCTTTGAAAATGGCTGACATGGCGCGCATCCGCAGAAAAGCACAGGGCTATTGCGATTGGCCATCCATGGATCGAGTGCGCTGGTATCCAGCATCCGAATGTCGTCCTCGATAAACGCCGCACTCGGAAAGTTGTTCCGATATGTCTGAGCTGCGTCGTGATCGGCATCCAAGCCAAGGATGATATCGAGCCCGGCCTGTTGAAAACCACAACTCGTGCCGCCACACCCGGAGAAAAAATCGAAAACTTTTATCATCTGTGTATTTTATGTCAAAGATATGCCTGCCGTAGTGGCAAAGTCCAACAATTGCTTCTTTAGCAGCGCCAAATCTTGATGGTTTGCATCAATGGTAGCTAATCGTCTACGTTGCGTTCCTAATATCCCATTCGAATCAATTCTTTGGTAACTCGCGAGCCCCAACTCTTGTCGAGCTAATGCCTCGAATTTTGCTTTCGCATCGCCTGCAACGATAGCGTTCGTAGTTGCATCTGCTTCCATGTTGGCCCAAACGAATTCTTCAGGGATTTGACATCCGGGAAGGTAGCTGACATGGCTCCGAACCCAAGACATAAAATTTCGGCGCATATCGTTTTGCTGTTCAACGTTGCCACCACCGCTACCGCCATCGCTATGAAATTCGATATCAGCATCAGAAACTCGTTTTATTTCAGTCTTCAACATAGTCACTTCTGCCGAAGAAATCGTGGCTGGGTCGGGCATTTCTTGTGTTGGACGTTTATCGCCATCGAACAATACAAATAGTCTTTTTCGATTTTCACCTGCGTATATCGGCAAGTAATGTGACCACAGGGTTTGTGAGCCGCCGGGATAGTATCGGATATCGAAAATGTTAGCCGCAGCTTCTCCAGCCGGTATTAGCGACCTGCGAACAATCTCCGCAGCCAATATATCCTCAACAAGAACGGTGATTTTGTCGGAAACGGGCTCTCCCAAGTGAAAAAAAGCCTCCTCTGGAAGTGCCGATTGGCTTGAAAGCACTACCTTTCCTGAGGTGCTGTTCATCGAAAGAACTTTGATGGCGTCGGCAGGTAATTTCCTAACTACTGCTGGTGAGTGGGTGGAAATCACAACCTGATGATGGTGCTTTTTCACACAAGACGATAAAAAATCGATCAAGCGATCTTGCGCACCAGGATGCAAAGACACTTCCGGTTCATCTAAAAGGATCAACGATTGATCTTGAGCTTGCAACACGCTAGTTACTATCCGTACCACGGCGAATTCGCCGCTGCCAGCGAACGCTTCCGTGTATCGCAAACCAGAAACACGCATCTGGCAAGTATAGGCATCGCAATTGAAAAATGTATGCCTCACGAGTTTTATTTCGTCATATTTTCTGTCGAGGATACGTGAAATTTCTTTAATTTCCTCTGCGGACAATGAACGATTGTCCTCTTCGATTATTCGATCGCTTTTTCGATACATAAAAGCCGTTAGGCAATCATCCAAAACACGTTTCAGATGAGGTGCTCGCACCCGCACGAAATCTTTTTTGTTTTTTTCTGTATTTGGCTTTGAGCTAAGCTCACCATGATAAAAAAATTTATCATAAGCGCTCAATGCAGCTCGAAAATCAAGATATACGACATTTTTCTTTATTGCGTTCCATCGTGTTTTAGATCGCCCTTCAGGGACGGACTGGCCCACGGCGATTTTTTTGAGCGGCTCCATTCCATAGCTAATAAGAGGTCGTGATGGTTCCCAATAATCTGGGTCCTTGTCTTTTTTAATTCTAGCTTTGATGACTTCTACTATTTTCTTCTCAGTTGCGTTCCAGTAGCCATATATAAAACAATTGGCGCGCTCTCCTGTTTCCTCTATAGGATCAATCGACGTCGAGAACCAGAAATTTCCTAAGTTGTTGAAACCTGGTGCTCCATATAAGGCTCGCAAAATCGAGGTTTTATTTGTTCCATTCGCCCCGACCAACGCAGTGATCGGATAAGTGAACTCCACTACAGTATTGGCAGCAAGATTCTTGTATTGTGGGAATCTGATGTGACCAATGAATGGTTCCAGCTTTCGAGCAGCGAGCAACGCGCGAAGTTGGGTTTCTTGGAGAGAGGCCATGTAGGAGGTGCAATCGTTAATGTTGTATAAATATATTGTAGCAAATGCGCAACTACGCAATAGAAGAAAGTGATCGCTACCTAACGAGATATTCGGCGCTTCCTTCTGGCGGCTTAAGCGATGAACAGTGGGAGGAAATAAAAGGGCTCTTGGTCCAGACGACAGGAGATGTCGGTGCGACAGCGAAAGACAATCTTTTATTTGCTGAGGCGGGGCTGTATCGCTATCTTTCAGAGATATCGTGGCGCGATTTGCCGGAGCGCTTTGGTTTGTGGAAAGCGGTTCATACGTCCTTTAGTCGTTGGGCTGTGGCTGGTGTTTGGAAGAAGGTATTTGATTACTTATAGCAAGCCGCAGATAACGAGTCCGCGATGTATAGTATTAGCCCCTCAACATAGCGCGGGCATGGGTGTTCAGAAAAGAGATGTGTGAAGCGATTGGTCGTTTCAGCGATGGACTGTCTGTGTAGGAACGACTTGCTGGGGTGGTTTTGCAAAAGTCCTGATTTTTGTGACAGTTGAGCTGATGTCAAAATCCGGTATTCTGATTTTTCTTATCTCAATTTCGTTCCGACTCTTCCTTATACCGCCTCATCATCGTCGCAAGGGCAGCTTTCAGTGCCTCGTTGCGTGGCGATGCCTCCAATGATCTGGCCAGATCCGCAAAGGCAGAAACCGCATGCGGCGTAAGGCTGAATTGTTTTACTGGCGTCAACTTTTGGAGTTTTTGGCTGACCTGAACCTTGATCCGAATGCCATTGATCTGCCAGTTTTCTGCCATCAAATAATTCTGAAGCTTCGGTAATTGCTGTTTCAGTTTGGTCGCCAAAGCTGCATTAGGGGCAGACAATACTAGTTGTCCCGCCTCAAAATGCAATACTTCGCAGGCCTCAAACATATCTGGCAGTCCGGCAGCGCATTGTTTTTGGAGTGCAGCCATCCGGGTGAGGGTAGGCAACAAAGCGGCCATTTTGTCGTTGCCGCGCAAAAAATCGGAGGCATCGCGTGATATTGCTCGGGAGGACTTTGTGCCTGCCGTGGCTTGCACAAAAGAAGAGGAGAAGGAGAGTTTACGCATGATGACGAAACCTTATCACACCTGTCGGTGACGGGCTAAGAAACCTGTTGGCGCAGGAAAGTGACAAAATTAAGTGTCAAATGAATATTTTTTATGAATTTGCTCCTACCATAAACCGATTCGCCTCAACAAATTGAATAAGCGAGCATTGTTTCCTGATGCATAAGCCCAATCTGTCGAGTCTCGCATGATAAAATCTGCCGATTAATTAGTCTTAGTCTGGCTGTAGGCTTGCCTTTCCAGATGGATGAACTTTTTTGTTTGTTTCGCTTTCCTTATTTTCTAAGGCCCACGTTTTGTTTTTATGTTGATGCTTAATATGAAAATATTGTTCGTGTGGAACCGCGAAATACCTCCGATACCTTTTTTAGAATCCCAAGCATGTCATTACTGACTCAGATTTTCGGTAGCCGCAACCAGCGACTGCTCAAGCAATACCAAAAAACTGTAAGCCAAATCAACGGCCTTGAGCCGGCAATGGAAAAATTGACCGACGATCAGTTACAAGCTAAAACTCCGGAATTCAAAAGCCGCATCGCCAATGGCGAAAAGCTCGACGCGATGCTGCCGGAAGTATTTGCGGTGTGTCGTGAGGCTGCCAGGCGGGTTCTGAAGATGCGGCACTTCGATGTGCAGCTCATCGGCGGCATGGTGCTGCATTACGGCAAGATTGCCGAAATGGGCACAGGCGAAGGTAAGACGTTGATGGCGACGTTACCAGCGTATCTGAATGCCCTGGCTGGCAAGGGTGTGCATGTCGTGACCGTCAATGACTATCTGGCGCAGCGCGATGCCGAATGGATGGGGCGGTTGTATGGCTGGCTTGGTCTGACTACCGGCGTGAATTTGTCGGCAGTCGAGCACGACGACAAGCAAATTGCGTATGCCGCCGATATTACTTACGGGACCAATAACGAATTCGGCTTTGATTATTTGCGCGATAACATGGTCTTCGAAGCGCGGGACCGGGTCCAGCGCGCTCTGAACTTCGCTATCGTCGATGAAGTGGACTCGATTTTGATCGATGAAGCGCGTACGCCGCTGATTATTTCCGGTCAGGCCGAAAATCATACCGATCTCTATTTGAAAATCAACTCCGTGCCGCCGTTGCTGACCATGCAAATCGGTGAAGAAACGCCGGATGGTAAAGGCAAAGTTGAGGTTCCTGGCGACTACACCAAGGATGAGAAAGCCCATCAGGTTCTGCTGACCGAAGCCGGGCACGAAAAAGCGGAGCAAATCCTCACCAGCATGGGATTGCTGGCCGAAGGCGCATCCTTGTATGACGCTGCCAATATCAGCCTCATTCACCATTTGTACGCAGCCTTACGTGCGCATTCGCTGTATCACAAAGACCAGCATTATGTCGTCCAAAACAACGAAGTCGTCATCGTTGATGAGTTTACCGGACGGATGATGAACGGACGGCGCTGGTCGGACGGTTTGCATCAGGCGGTTGAAGCCAAAGAGGGTGTGAAGGTTCAGAACGAGAATCAAACGCTGGCATCGATTACTTTCCAGAACTATTTCCGGATGTACGGCAAATTGGCCGGTATGACCGGTACTGCTGACACTGAGGCTTACGAATTCCAGGAAATTTACGGTCTGGAAACCGTTGTGATCCCGCAAAATCGCCCGAATCAGCGTAAAGACAAGCAAGATCAGGTCTACAAGACCTCGATGGAAAAGTACAACGCCATGCTGATCGATATTCAGGATTGCTACGAGCGCGGACAGCCAGTGCTGGTGGGTACAACTTCTATCGAAAATTCAGAATTGCTATCGGGGATTTTGGCGAAAGCCAAATTGCCGCATAACGTGTTGAACGCCAAACAACATGCGCGTGAAGCAGAAATCATTGCGCAAGCGGGTAGCCCGAAGGCAATCACCATCGCCACCAACATGGCGGGTCGCGGAACCGATATCGTGCTGGGCGGCAACGTAGAAAAACAAATCCAGTTTATTGAAGCGAACGATCAACTCAGCGATGCTGATAAGAAAGTGCAATCGGACAAGTTGGTCAATGAGTGGCAATCGCTGCACGATCACGTAACCAATGCAGGCGGTTTGCACATCATTGGTACAGAGCGGCACGAATCGCGCCGGGTCGATAATCAGTTACGCGGACGGGCTGCGCGTCAGGGCGATCCGGGATCATCGCGTTTCTATCTGTCATTGGACGATGCGCTGCTGCGGATTTTTGCTGGTGACCGCGTGCGTGCGATTATGGATCGCCTCAAGATGCCTGAAGGCGAGCCGATTGAGGCGGGCATCGTCTCTCGTTCGATTGAGTCGGCGCAACGCAAGGTAGAGGCCCGTAACTTTGATATTCGCAAGCAGTTGCTCGAGTACGATGACGTCGCCAACGATCAGCGCAAAGTGATTTATCAACAACGTAACGAGTTGCTGGAATCAACCGATGTTTCAGAGATGATCACTTCATTGCGTCACGGCGTATTGCAAGACACTTTCCGCACCTACGTGCCGGCTGAGTCTCTCGAAGAGCAATGGGATATTCCATCGCTGGAAGCGGCCCTCAACAATGACTTGCGTCTCGAAGTGCCCCTGGCGACTGTGTTGGAGGCAGAGCCCAATCTGACCGACGAGGAATTGCTCACCCGCGTGTTGACGACTGCAGATACGCAATACGCTGCCAAGTTGGACGTCGTCGGTAAAGAGTCGTTTGCCGGTTTTGAACGCAGTGTCATGTTGCAAAGCGTTGATAGCCATTGGCGCGAGCATCTGGCCGCACTCGATCATTTGCGTCAAGGTATCCATTTGCGCGGTTACGCACAAAAAAATCCAAAACAGGAATACAAGCGCGAAGCGTTTGAATTATTCGGCCAAATGCTCGACTTTATCAAAAATGAAGTGGTGCGCGTAGTGATGACGGTCCGCATCGAAAACCGCGAAGAGATTGCTGCGGCTGAGGACGAGTTGTCGCAATCACATCTGGAAAACGTGCATTATCAGCATGCCGAATTTAATCCGAATGCCGCTCCTGAAGATTTACTGGCACCGACTGCGCATCCAGAGTTTGTCCGACCGCCATCGTTGCTCGATACTGTGGCCAAAGTTGGTCGGAACGATCCTTGCCCTTGCGGAAGCGGGAAAAAGTACAAGCAATGTCACGGTCAGTTGTCTTAATATCGAAATAGTCATAAATAAAAACGGAGCCTGGAAACTGGCTCCGTTTTTTTTCGTAATATCACCCTGTTGCTGCGCCGGTTAGCTGATCAGTTATATACAGACTTCAAGCTTGAAATGCCTCGCGGCAGGTCAGGCATTGCCTTTGCTCTACTTCCCAAGTCATAGAAAGTCGTAAAAATGCACACTCTGCCGGTCCAACTGCGATTTCCAGGATCACTGAATTCACGCAAGTTACCGAGGCCGGTTTATCCGATTTAAAATAGCGACCTTCATCGATCGCCATTGCATCGTTGCAGATGCCGTTTTATTTTTCTCTTTCCCTCATTAGGACTCTCATGGCCGTCAATTCCCCCACCCCCGTTGCTTCTGATCTGAAACCCGTTGCCGGTATCGAACTCGGATTCACCGAGGCCGGTGTGCGCAAAGCGAATCGCAAGGATTTGTTGATCATGAAGCTCGCTCCAACGGCTACTGTCGCTGGCGTATTTACGTTGAATCGTTTCTGCGCGGCCCCGGTTCAGGTCAGCAAGGCGCATCTGGCGGCGGCGTTGACTACTGGCGAGCCGATTTGTGCGTTGGTCATCAATACCGGTAATGCGAACGCCGGGACTGGCGACGCAGGCCTGGCTGCCGCTAATGCGACTTGCGCCTCGTTAGCCGAGTTGATCGGTTGTACTGCTGCGCAGATTCTGCCGTTTTCAACCGGCGTGATTCTGGAGCCATTGCCAGTTGAGCGCATTCAAGCCGGTCTGCCGGGTGCACTACAGAACTTGCAGGCCGACAATTGGTTCAATGCAGCAGAAACCATCATGACCACCGATACGCAGCCGAAAGCCGCATCGCGCACCGTCATCATCGCTGGCAAGCCGGTAACGATGACCGGCATCAGTAAGGGGGCCGGGATGATCAAGCCGAATATGGCGACCATGCTCGGTTTTCTGGCGATGGATGCCACAGTCGCGCAGCCGGTGCTGGAGTGCCTGGTCAAGCAGGCTGCCGATCAGTCTTTTAATTGCATCACCATCGATGGCGATACCTCGACCAATGACGCGTTTATGCTGATCGCCACTGGCGTCGGTTCGTTAGAAGTCGATAGCGTTGACTCTCCCGAATATGTCGCGCTGGCAGCGGCGGTAACAGAGCTCTCCCAATTCCTGGCGCAATCGATTGTGCGCGACGGCGAGGGCGCCACTAAATTCATGACCATCACGGTAGAGGATGGTCTGAATGTGGAAGAGTGCCGCAAAATAGCCTATTCCATCGGCCATTCGCCGCTGGTGAAAACAGCATTTTTTGCGTCAGATCCTAATCTCGGACGGATTTTGGCGGCGATAGGCTACGCTGGCGTGGACGATCTCGATGTCAGCAAACTCAATCTGTATCTGGATGATGTCTGGGTTGCCAAAAATGGTGGGCGCAATGCCGATTACAAGGAAGCTGACGGTCAACGCGTCATGCAACAAAGCGAGATCACGGTACGCGTGAATCTGGCGCGCGGTGACGCTGCGGCCACGATCTGGACCTGCGATCTTTCGCATGAGTACGTGACGATCAATGCCGATTACCGCTCTTGATGAACAACGGGATGAATTGACTAACATGACCCAACTAGACCAATTTTTGATACGTGCAGAAGCCGTGCTGGCACGCTTAGAGGCAATTTTGCCTGACGCACATCCCGCCCCTGACTGGCAGGCGGCAACCGCTTTTCGCTGGCGTCAACGCAATAGCAATCAAGGTGGCGGATATCTGCAAGCCGTGCGTCATATGGCGAATATCGGTTTGTCCGATCTGCATAATATTGCCCGACAAAAGATGCAGATTGACCAAAATACGCGCCAGTTCGTTGATGGTAAGCCTGCCAACAATGTGTTGCTAACCGGCGCGCGTGGCACCGGTAAATCGTCGCTCATCAAGGCTTGCCTGAACCAATACGCCAGTGAGGGCCTGCGATTGATTGAGGTGGATAAAGATCATCTGGCCGATTTACCCGATATCGTTGATCTGGTCGCTGGCCGTGCTGAGCGCTTTATCATTTTTTGTGACGATTTGTCGTTTGAAGAAGGCGAGAGCGGATACAAGGCGCTCAAGGTGGCGCTCGACGGCAGTATCGCCGCCCAATCCGATAATGTGCTGATCTATGCGACGTCGAATCGGCGTCATTTGTTGCCGGAAAAAATGTCCGATAACGCATCCTACAAAACCACGGAAGATGGCGATTTGCATCCGGGCGAAACGGTCGAAGAGCGTATTTCACTCTCCGAGCGCTTCGGCTTATGGGTCTCGTTTTATCCCTTCAAGCAGGATGATTATCTGGAGATTGTTGCGCACTGGCTTGGTCATTTCGGTTGCAACGCTGAGCAGATTGCCGACGCCCATGGCGACGCGCTGCGCTGGGCGTTGCAGCGCGGTTCGCGCTCAGGCCGGGTAGCGTGGCAGTTTGCCAGGGATCATGCCGGGCGGATGACGTCACCCATTCAAGCATGACAGTTACGATGAATGTATCGCCATTGCCGATCGATGTTGCGGTCGGCATTTTGTTGCGCCCCAATGGCGACGTCTTGCTGGGTCAACGGCCAGAAGGCAAGCCTTACGCCGGTTATTGGGAGTTCCCCGGCGGCAAAGTTGAGCGCGGCGAAGCCATTTTCGCCGCCTTACAGCGGGAATTCATGGAAGAGTTAGGTGTTGAGATCATCACCGCCGAGCCATGGTGCGGCGTCCAGCATCAATATCCGCATGCCAACGTGCGCCTGCATTTTTACATCAGCAGAGAATGGCGCGGCGAGCCGCAAAGTCTGGAAGGACAGGCCTTCGCCTGGCAGGGTAGCGTCGCGGTAGAGCCGTTATTGGAGGCGACGATCCCGCTCATTGAATGGCTCGATCAATTACGGGGCAGCCTTATTTAGTGCTGTAATTTGCTGTCATCATCAATATCGTCCGGTGGATTGACCGCCGGAATCGTGTATTTCTCTTCGGCCCATGCGCCCAGATCAATTTGCTTGCAACGTTCAGAGCAAAAAGGCCGGAATTTGTTAGCCTCGGTCCATTCAACTTTTATGCCGCAGGTAGGGCAATCAACAATAGCCATAATATTCAAAAATCTTAAATCAAAAATTGCAGAGATTAAAAGTTGCAAAGAGTCAGTTCGAACGATACTTCGCCTTCGAAAGCCTTGGGTTTGAGGTCGCCGCCCTGAGACGTATAACGTATCCAGAGCATGTATTTGTTGGCGGAGATTTCAGGGATCGCTCCAAGCTCCTCATCGAGCACGATGCGCAACATCTGATACGACTTTCCTTGCAGCATTTGCTGGTAACTTCCGTTATCGGCGCTGATCTTGATCGGATTGCCGGTTTCGCGCAGTAGTCGCAAAACGATGCCGATGGCGTCAAATAAGGGTGCCAGCGGGGCGAACCAGCCCAAAATGTCGGCGTAGCGTTTTTCGGCCGAATGCTGTTGCCAGGCATAGTAAGAGGGAAGATCGAATTCGCACGCGCCACCGGGAATGATCGTGCGGCCACGGATACTCATTAGCCATTCGTTTTCACGGATATGCTGGCCGGTCTTGCCTTGCATGCCCATCAATGCGGTGCTGGTTTGGTCGAGCTCGAGCAAGATGGCGTCCAGCATCTGTGACTGGACATTGGGATTTGATCTGAAACCTAAAAGGGTTTGGCGTTGACGCTCCAGTTCTTGCAGGAGGTCTAGTTTTAAATCGGCACGTCCGGCCACTTCCAACATCTCAAAAATGGTCGATAACGCAATGTGATGCTGGAGGGGACTTTCCTGGCGGACGAAGAAAACAAATTTTTCGTGTAGATCTTCCAGCCGTAGCAACGTACGAATGCGCTCATTGAAAGGATATTCGTAGACGATCAAAATAACATCCCTTAGTGTGGTTGGCCGGATAAGACCTGATTCTGAACGATGCAAGGATAAATTACAAACGCTCAACCATTTTTCTTTAAAAAGGCGCTATTAATGATAGGTATAGGGCGTGTATCCGTTCCACCTGCGGCACCAAAGCCGCAATGTCGGTATCGTTCTCAATCACATCATCGGCTGCCAGCAAACGCTGCTTACGCGTAGCTTGCGTTGCCATGATGGCGCAGACTTGGGATTCGGTCATGACGTTGCGTTGCATCACGCGCCGGATCTGCGTTTGCTCTTCGCAATCAATCACCAGTACGCGGGTTACGCGCTGCTGCCAACTGCCGGACTCCACCAACAACGGGATCGCCAACATCAGATACACACCTTCTGCTTGCTCTATCGCCCGCATGGTGTCAGCCCGGATCAGAGGATGCAAGATGGCCTCAAGGCGTTGCCTGGCGGTGGGGTCGGCAAACACATATTCCCGCATTTTTTTGCGGTCCATAGCCCCGTTGGCGGCGATAAAGTCATCGCCAAATGTGCGACGGATTGCTGCGATAGCGTTGCCATCTGGCGCGGTTAACTGATGGGCGATCAGATCGGTATCGATGATGGCGACGCCGCGCTCGGCAAACAGGTTGGCAACAGTGGTTTTGCCGCTGCCGATACCGCCGGTCAGGCCGATGGTAAAGCGCTTGGGCATGATCGGTTCTGGTGATGGGGGCATGTTGGCGTTATACGGCAAAGCCGAGATACATTGCCAAAATGGAATGGCCGTACAGCAATGCCAGTAATCCGGCAGCGGCCAGATAGGGACCAAACGGCATCGGCTTGTCGCGTCCGCGACGACTGAAAACAATCAAGGCTATTCCCACCAGCGCACCCACCAGCGATGAAAACAGAATGATGAGCGGCAGCATTTTCCAACCCAGCCATGCGCCCAGCGCTGCGAGTAACTTAAAGTCGCCATAACCCATGCCTTCTTTGCCGGTTGCCAGCTTGAACAACCAAAATATCGCCCAGAGTACGAAATACCCGGCCGCAGCACCGATCACCGCCTCGCTCAATGGCACAAAAGTACCGCTCACGTTGATCAGCAGTCCGCACCACAATAAGCCCAAGGTCAAATCGTCCGGCAGCAGTTGCGTATCAGCATCAATAAACGTCATAGCGAGCAATAAGTAGACGAACACCAATGTCGCCATGCCCATTACGCCACTGCCAAACTGCCAGATCAGCATGCCCGAGAGTGCTGCTGTTACTAGCTCAACGATAGGGTAACGGGCAGAAATCGGCGTTTTGCAAGCAGCGCATTTTCCGCGCAGCACGAGATAGCTAATAACGGGAATATTCTCCAACGCGCCGATCTGATGATGGCATTGCGGACAAGCCGAGCGTGGCAGAGTCAGGTTATAGCGGTCGGTATGCGGCAAGTCCTGACCATTTTCCTGGGCCACATAATTATCCGATTCGCGCTGCATCATCTTTGGCAGGCGATGGATGACGACGTTGAGAAAGCTACCAATCAGCAATCCAAAAATCGCAGCAAATAGCGTCGGAATAAGACTCCCTGCGGGCGCAAAGAACACGCCGCCGGATGTCGCACTTAATACTGTATTCAACGTTTCACTCATTAGGGAACTCATTCATTTGCGGTAATTTTTATATTGCCAATCATATACTGGATGCGCCCCCGACCATAGGCGTAACCAGCATTTGTTCGAGCGCTACTGAGGCCTTAGTCTTGTAACGCTCTTTGTGCCGCAACAGATAAAAGGCGCGGGTTGGCAAGGCGATATTCGCTTTGACCAGCAGCCCCGCTTGCAAGTACGACGCGACGACCAGCTCCGACATGACCGTCGCAAATGGCCCCGCCATCACCGCCGAGCGGATCGCTTCATTGGACGGCAGGGTCAGCGCGATATGGACTGCCTGGAGATCAATCGCGTTGGCCTGCAATACGGACTCGAAGGCCGAGCGCGTACCGGAACCTGATTCGCGCAAAATCCACTGCGCACCCAGCAGGTCTGTGGCTTGTAAACGATTCCCCTTTGCCCATGGATGCGTCGGGGCGACAACGGCCACCATACTATCCTGCGCCACCGTTGTTGCCACGATAGCCGGTTCCTCAATGGCACCCTCAACGAAGCCCAGATCGGCAATCCCCTGCACCACAGCCTGCCCGACATTGTGGCTGTTATCGACCGTCAAACTCAGCGCGATCAGGGGGTGGGATTGATGAAACTTGACGAGCAAGGGCGGCAGCCAATAACTGGCAATCGTCTGGCTCGCCTGTATCGTCAGCGTGCCGCGCTTCAATCCGCCCAGCTCAGCCAAGGCCAATTCTGCGGCACGCGCACTGGCCAGCGTCCGGCGCGCCTCCACCAAAAAAATCTGGCCCGCCTCGCTGGTTTCGATCCCGCGTCCGACCCGGTTGAACAGGGGGACGCCGTATCTTTCTTCCAGCACTTTAATCGACGCGCTCACCGCCGACGGCGTCAGCGCCAATACCGCCGCTGCCTGCGTCAGGTGTTGCCGTTCGGCGACGGCGATAAAAATGCGTAATTGTTCGAGGGTCATTGTATTTTTCGATTCTGTTGCGCGATTCTATGATCAATTCTATTGTTCGATTTTGTTTAACGATATATCCATAATTGTAAGATGGACTTGATTATTTGTCGCCCCGATAATCGCTCTATTGAATCCATGGCATCAGGGGCAAAAAATGCATCAGGTACGCAAAATCATTCCAGGGCTGGCGTTATGCGCATTAGTGACGGCCGTGGCGTACGGCTTAGAAAGCATCGAAACCGTGCTGTTCGGCCGCGCATGGCTGGAAAGTCTGGTGCTGGCGATATTGCTTGGGACCGGAATCCGGACCTTTCGTCAGCGCGACGTGCGCTTTGAAGCCGGGATTCATTTCGGCGCAAAAATATTGCTTGAAATCGCCGTCGTATTGTTAGGCGTCTCGGTCAGCGCAAGCACCATCCTCGAACAAGGCCCGGCCCTCATTGGCGGCATCGCAGCCGTGGTGATACTGGCGATCCTGTTGAGCTATTGCATAGGCCGCGCCGCCGGACTGCCGCAAAAAATGGCGATTCTGATTGCCTGCGGTAATTCGATATGCGGCAACTCAGCCATTGCCGCCGTCGCCCCGGTGATTGCCGCCGATGGGGATGATGTCGCCGCATCTATCGCCTTCACGGCAGTACTGGGCGTCATCGTCGTCCTCTTGTTGCCATTGATGGTGCCACTGCTCTCGTTCTCAGCCATGCAGTACGGCGTCTTTGCCGGATTGACGGTGTATGCCGTGCCACAGGTCATCGCCGCGACGGCTTCGGTGGCGCTCAGTAGCGTGCAGATCGGCACCTTGGTCAAGCTAGTGCGGGTTGTGATGTTAGGCCCGGTGGTGCTGGGATTGTCCCTGATCGGGCCACGCAGCGGCGAGCGCCGGTTTTCGCTCGCGCATATGGCGCCCTGGTTTATCGTTGGTTTTTTACTGATGATGACATTGCGTTCGTGCGGGGTCATCCCGCAAGGGCTGATTGCCCCGGTGCATCACGTTGCCAATGCGTTGACCATCATGTCGATGGCCGCGCTAGGACTGGGCGTGGATGCTCGCTCGGTACTGTTGGCGGGCAAAAAGGTGGCGCTGGTAGTGGTGCTGTCCTTGCTGGTACTGGCGGGAATCAGCTTTATTTTGATCAAGTTGCTGGGGATCGCATAAAAGAGTCGGCTTGCAAGGTGCGCTCTTTATACTCACGCGGCGTACAGTCCAGCTCGCGCTTGAACACCGCATGCAGATACTGAACCGAGGTAAACCCGCAACGGACCGCGATCTCAGCGATATTGCCCGGCTCGTGCACCAGTATCGTCTTGGCGGCATCCAGTTTGCAGCGCAGGATTTCATCATGCACGCTGCGCCCGAACTCTTGTCGAAAATGCGATTCCAGCGATGAGCGCGAGATGCCGACATAGTCAGCCACCTGTTCGGTCTTGATCCCCTGACAGGCGTACTGTCGGATGAAATGCCGGGCCTGCATCACATGCGGATTGTGCAGCCCCTCATGCTGACTCGATGCCAGCACATTGATCCCGGTCGGCGGCACCAGAACGCGGGTGGCTGAGAGGCCTACACCACGCACACCATTAAGCATTTGATGCAGCAAATGCGCAGCGGTACGCCCCATCTCAGCCGACCCCTGAATCACCGAACTTAAGGAGATCCGCGTCAACATCCGGCCCAGCGGATCATTGTCGATCCCGATCAGCGCAACCTGCTCCGGCACCGCAATACCGGCGATGGTGCAGGCCTGCAGTAATTGTCGGGCGCGTGCATCGTTGACGGCAATAATCCCGACCGGCTTGGGCAGGCTGTGCAACCATTTAATCTGCTGCTCAACGGCCTCATCCCAGGACGCGGCATCGTTGCTCTGACCGCGATAAATTTCTGGCACCAGTTTGTCGCGCTGCATGAATTGGCAAAACGCTTTTTCACGCTCTTGCGCCCAGCGGTTCGCCGGTGCTTCCGGCAAACTGAAACAAGCGAAACGCACCAGCCCGGCTTCGATCAGGTGATCGTAAGCCAGCTTCATAATCTTGAAATTGTCGGACGCGACATACGGAATCTCTGGCGGATAGCAGTTCTCGTCCTCATAAGAACCACCGACCGCCACCACCGGCACGCGGCTGCGCGATAAAGCCTCGCAGATCGCGGGGTCGTCAAAATTGGCGATAATCCCGTCACCCTGCCAGCGCTCAATCCCCGGCAAGCGGCACAAAAAATCCTCTTCCAGAAACAGATTCCACGACACGCGGGTGCTACTCAGATAGCCCGCAATGCCGGTAATGATTTCACGGTCATAGATCTTGTTGCCGTTAAACAGCAGCGCAATCCGGTGCACCTTGGGACTCTTGAGCATCTTGTCATCTTCGTGGTGTGATTCTGGAGATTACTTATACTCCGCAAACACCATTAGCGTCGCCCCGCACGCGTCGTCACATCGACCCAGACTGCCAACGTCAAAATACTGCCCTTGACGATCATCTGCCAGTAAGTATCTACATCCAGCATCGACATCCCGTTATCGAGACTCGCCATGACGAGCGCGCCGATCAGCGCACCGTAGACAGTGCCAGAACCACCGCGCATAGAAGTGCCGCCAATAAAGCAGGCCGCAATCGCATCCAGTTCGCTAAACGTCCCCGCCGACGGCGACCCGGCGGCTAAGCGGGCGGTATTAATCAGACCGGCCAGCGCACACATGACCCCCATGATGCCGAATATCCATAACTTGACCGACTGCACGTTGACGCCCGATAAGCGGGTCGCCTCCATATTGCTGCCGACGGCGTAAATGCGACGGCCAAATACGGTTTGTGTGGTGATGTAGGTAAATATCCCCAGCAGCGCCAGCAACAGCAACACCGGCAGCGGAATGCCCTCATAACTGTTGAGCGTGCGTACAAAAGCGAGCAGCACCGTGCCGATCAACAGCACTCGCACCGCATCCTGCCAGAGCAGGGCAATCGCCAGCCCGTGTTTTGCGCGATTGCTGCGTTGCCGCCAGATCAAAAATACGGCCACCAAAAACAGCACAAGGGCAAACATGTTGCCTAACTGTGGGGACAAATAACCCTGCCCCAGATACACCAAATCGTTGGATACCGGTGCAATCGTCGAGCCGCCAGTGACACCCAGCAGCACCCCGCGATACGCCAGCATCCCGCCGAGACCGACAATAAAAGAGGGAATCCGCATGTAAGCGTTTAAGTAACCATTGAACAAACCGATCAACAAGCCGCATCCCAGCACCACTGCCAGATTCAACGCCAACGGCAGATGGTGCGTGACATTGAGCACCGCCGCAATCCCGCCCAACAGGCCGAGTAGCGAGCCGATCGACAAATCAATCTCGCCGCTAATAATCACCAACACCATGCCGCAGGCAAGAATGCCGGTGATCGACATTTGCCGCAGCAGGTTCGATAAATTGCGCGGTGTGAGGAAGCCGCCATCGGTTTGCCAGCTAAAGAACGACCAGATAATGACCACGGCGATCAACAGCGCCAGCATCTTATGCTGGGAAAATAATTGTTTGATACTGTTATTTTTCATACAAACATCCTGAAGATAGGGGGGACGACGGGGTCAGGGTCACACGCATACTCACGCCGCTTCGGTAGCATCCAGAGCTGCGGCCAGCAACATTTCCTGCGTCAAATCATGGTTCACAAAATTGCCGCGTAATTTGCCTTCGCCCATCACCAGCACGCGGTCGGATACGCCCAATACTTCGGCCAGTTCAGAAGACACCATGATGATGGACACGCCTTGCCGGGCCAGCTTGAACATCAGTTTGTATATTTCGTACTTGGCCCCCACGTCCACGCCCCGGGTCGGCTCATCGAGAATCAACACCTGCGGCGCGGTGAGCAACATTTTCGACAACACCGCCTTTTGCTGATTGCCCCCCGACAGACTGGTGATCGGCAGGTAAGGGCTGGCGGTCTTCAATCCGAGCCGGTCAATTTCATCCCGCACGGTGATCGCCTCCGCCTCACGGTCTATCCTGGTCTTGCGCGAGAATTGCTGTAGCACTGCCAGTGTGATGTTCTGACCGACATCAAGGTCCGGCACGATGCCGTGCTGTTTGCGATCCTCCGGCACCATCGCCAGACCAATACCAATCGACTTCAAGGGCGTACTGACATCGACTTGCTTGCCATTGAGCCAGACCTCGGCCTCATTGCGGCCCCGATACGCACCAAACAAGGCCGACACCAGTTCGGTGCGCCCTGCGCCAACCAAGCCTGCGATACCGAGAATCTCCCCTTTGCGCAAGGTAAAAGAGACATCGTCAACGCGTTTTCGGCGCGGATTGTCTACGTCGTAACAGGTGACATGGCGCGCCTCGAAGATCACCTCGCCGATCGGGTGATCTTCCCGGGGATATAAATTCTGCATTTCGCGGCCCACCATCTGCGCAATGATGCGATCGACCTGCAATTCCCGCATCGGCATGGTGGCAATATGCTGCCCGTCGCGAATGACCACGATGGTGTCGCAAATGGCGGCCACCTCATCGAGCTTGTGGGAAATATAAATGCAGGCGACACCCTTGGCCTTGAGTTCACGGATGATGTCGAGCAGCACGGCAATTTCGGAGGCCGTCAATGAGGACGACGGTTCATCCAGAATCAACAGCCGGGCTTGCTTGTTAAGCGCCTTGGCAATCTCCACCAATTGTTGATAGCCACCGCCGTAATGCATCACCGGCAGCGCCACATTGATCCCCGGAATATTCAATTCGCGCAGCAATTCTTCCGAGCGTTGATACATCGCCGGATAATTCATACGGCCACCCGGCAGGGTCAGCTCGTGGCCCATGAAGATGTTTTCAGCAACCGACAACTCCGGCACTAGCATCAACTCCTGATGGATGATGATGATCCCGAGCGCCTCCGTCTCGCGGATTGATTGCGCCTTGAGCGGCTTGCCTTCCCACAGGATTTCTCCGTCCCAGGTACCGTGCGGATAGACCCCCGAGAGGACCTTCATCAGCGTCGATTTTCCGGCACCGTTTTCACCGCACAAACCGATGCATTCGCCAGCCTTAACCTGAATGTCGATGCCGTTGAGTGCGCGCACACCGCCGAATTCTTTGACGATGCCCTTCATTTCGATTAAATAATCAGACATGCGGACTCTCGCTCACAGGATGGACGAGGGCCAAACGTAGCGTTTGGCCCAGAACAATGACACGCCCGGCGTGCAGCCGAATTAACTGCCGTTGATTTGCGCTTTGGTATAGAAGCCGTCATCCACTAACACGTTGACATTCGCCTTCGTCAGAGGGGTAGGCTTCAAGAGTATCGTTTCGACTTTTTTGAGGCCGTTTTCATACTGTGAGTTGTAAGCCGGTTTCTCATTGCGCACCAGTTGCACCGCCAGTTTGGCGGCTTCCGCAGCGATGGTTTTGAGTGGCTTATAGACCGTCATGGTCTGCGTGCCAGCGATGACGCGTTTGACTGCCGCCAGATCGGCATCCTGACCCGACACCGGTACTTTGCCGCTCAACTTTTGCGCCGCCAGTGCCTGAATCGCACCGCCAGCAGTACCGTCATTGGAGGCGACGATGGCGTCGATCTTGTTATTGTTAGCCGTCAATGCATTTTCAACGATAGACAATGCTTCAGAAGCGCTCCAATCCTTGACCCATTGGGTACCGACGATTTTGATATCGCCTTTATCAATCAGCGGCTGAAGTATTTTCATCTGACCTTCGCGCAACATCTTGGCGTTGTTGTCGGTTGGTGACCCGCCCAGCAAATAATAGTTACCTTTAGGCTGCGCCTTGACCACGCCTTCGGCCTGCATTTCGCCGACTTTCTCGTTGTCGAACGAGATATAGGCGTCGATATCCGCGTTCAGAATCAGACGGTCATAAGAGAGCACTTTGATACCGGCTTTTTTGGCTTCCTTGATCGTGTTGCTGAGCACCGTTGCATTGAAAGGCACAATCACAAGCACATCGACGCCGCGTGAAATCAAGTTTTCAATCTGAGAAATCTGGCGTGCTTCGCTGGCGTCAGCCGACTGGACATACACCTTTGCGCCCAGTTTTTCAGCCGCAGCAGTAAAGAAATCCCGGTCACGGGTCCAACGCTCAACGCGCAAATCGTCGATCGAAAAACCGATCTTTGGATGTTGTGCGTCAGCATACGCAGCACTGCTAGAAAGTGCTGCGAGTCCCAATAGCACGCTGACGACGGTAGTTTTTATAGTGGTATGCATTTTTTTGTCTCCTCTTGGATTGAACTTCTGTTGCGGTAGTGCGTAAGCCCTGAAAAGTTAATGATTGTGCCGTGGCAAAACATTGCCCACGCCGCGATACTGCACTGCCAATTCCATACAAGCCCCCGACGCCAGTTGGCCCACGGTTGCCCGGTAAATTTCCTGCCAGGGCGTCTGGCTGGGAGGAATTTCTGGCAAGCCCTCGGTCTTGCGCCGTGCCAATTCCTCGTCGCTCACCAACATATCGCAACGACCGGTATTGAGATCAACGTGGATCATGTCGCCCGTGCGCAAATAGGCCAGACCGCCGCCGACCGCGCTTTCCGGCGAGGCGTTCAGAATCGATGGGCTGTCCGAGGTACCGGACTGGCGACCATCGCCCAGCGTCGGCAGATTCGTGATGCCACGTTTGAGCAGGGCGTCCGGCGGCTGCATATTCACCACCTCTGCCGAACCGGGCCAGCCGACCGGCCCCGCGCCGCGTATCACCAAAATCGTATTTTCATCAATCCCCAGCGCCGGGTCATTGATCCGGGCGTGGTAATCGGTCGAGCCATCGAAGACCACCGCCCGGCATTCAAAAATCCCTTCTTGTCCGGGAGCGCTCAGATAGCGCTGGGCAAAATCGGGTGAAATGACGCTGGTTTTCATAATCGCAAAATCGAATAAATTACCTTTCAAGACCAGAAAGCCTGCGCGTTCTTTGAGCGGGGCGTCAAAGCGATAAATCATTTCCCGATCCGCGCTTTCCCGTTCTGCCAAATTCTCTGTCATGGTCTGTCCCGTGACGGTCGGGCGTGCGGCGCGTAGTTTGCCAGCCTTCAGTAATTCCCACATCAATGCAGGCACGCCACCGGCGCGATGAAAACGCTCGCCCAGGAATTTCCCCGCCGGTTGCATGTTCAACAGCAACGGCACGTCATAGCCATAGGTCATCCAGTCCTCAGGATGGAGTTCAACCCCGGCATGACGCGCCATCGCCATGATGTGCGGCTGCGCATTGGTCGAGCCGCCCAGCGCCGCATTGACGACGATAGCGTCCAGAAATGCGTCGCGCGTAAGAATGCTGGAAGGGCGCTGATCTTGCCAGGCCATCTCAACGATGCGCACACCGGTTGCGTAAGCAATCTGGCCGCGCTCGCGGTAGGGCGCAGGAATAGCCGCGCAACCGGTGAGCGACATGCCCAGCGCTTCGGCTAAGGCATTCATGGTCGAGGCCGTTCCCATCGTATTGCAGTGACCGGCAGACGGAGCCGAGGCGGCAGCAATTTGCAGGAATTTTTCCTCATCGATTTGGCCCGCCGACAGTTGCCGCCGTCCTTTCCAGATCGCTGCCCCCGAGCCGACCAACTCGCCGTCCAGCCAGCCGTCGAGCATCGGGCCGCCCGATAAAACGATGGCCGGAATATCGACCGTCGAAGCCGCCATGATTTGCGCCGGGGTCGTTTTGTCGCAGCCAGTGGTGAGCACGACCGCATCGATCGGATAGCCATGCAAAATTTCCACCAGCCCGAGATACGCCAGATTGCGGTCCAAGGCTGCTGTCGGGCGACGGCAATTTTCAAACACCGGATGCAAAGGAAACTCCATCGGAATCCCGCCCGCGTCCCGAATGCCGTCGCGCACCCGTTGCGCCAACTCAAGATGAATCCGATTGCAGGGACTAATATCGCTGCCGCTTTGTGCAATACCGATGATCGGGCGACCGCTGCGCAATTCTTGCGCCGTGATGCCGTAATTCATGAAGCGCTCCAGATACAGCGCCGTCATATCGATATGGTCAGGGTTTGCAAACCAATCTTGCGAACGAAAGCGGCGGGCGGGATAGTCGTTTTGTGGCATGGAGATTCCTGTTGAAAATAAACGTGGAGCAATCATGCGCCGTAAAACCCGGCATCGACAAAATAATCGCGCCCCGAACATCGCGCCGCATTGTCCGACGCCAGAAACAACGCCAGCGCTGCCACATCCTCAGGCTCAACCCGTTGATGCAGGCATTGCGCAGCCAGAATCTCCGCCTCGCCTTCAGGCGTCTGCCACAGTTCGATTTGTCTGGGCGTGCGCACCGCGCCGGGAATAATGCAATTGACGCGTATCCCATGCTCACCGAGATCCCGTGCCAAACCGCGCGTCAATCCTTCGATGCCCGCTTTGGCCGTCATGTACAGCGTCAGACTTTTCAACGCCAGATGCCAGGAGATCGATCCGAAGTTCAAAATCACCCCGCCGCCCAGCGACGCCATGCCGGGCGCGACAGCTTGCGCACAAAAAAATTGATGGCGCAGATTAACGCCCATCCGGTCGTCCCAATACGCAGCAGTGACAGCACTGACTTCGTGCCGGTCATCGTTGGCCGCATTGTTGAGCAGTATTTCGACCGGGCCGGAAATTTTTTCGATGTCGGCAAACGTTGCCGTCAGGGCTTGCAGGTCGAGTAAGTTGCAATGAAAGAATGTTGGTGGGTGCGGGGCATCGGACAGAGATTTTTCGAGCGCAATGGAGGCGGCCTCAGCTATGTCGAGAAAAAACACCTCAGCGCCTTGTCTGGCGAACGCCTCGACCAAGGCCGCGCCGATTCCGGTGCCGCCGCCGGTGATGACTACCCGTTTGTGCGCAAGGCTCGGGTAGGTTGCATAGACCATTGGATTTTTCCGGGCGGGTGCTCGCTCCAGAGGTTGATTTGAAGCGGTAACATCAGATGGCATAGGGTTCTTAAAAATGGTTGCGCGACAGGGCCAGTTTTTTTGATTTTATCTGGTGCAATGCAGCATTGTTAGCGGTCACATTTTTCATGACAAATCGTTAAATCTGCGGCTATGTTGCTCGCTGTCGGGACGTTCCACAATTATGAAATTCACCAATCTGCATCATGTTATTGATGGATTAATGTGTTGTTGTTGACGTGGCCTGACCTTCGGCATAGTCTCTATTCATTGGTCTTACCATTGAACTGGTAAGCAGAACTTTCCATTGATTATCTATGTCCTTCGCTCCCATTATTCAGACCAGCGTTTCAGAGCAAGTCGCCCAGCGCTTGCTACAAATGATCCGTACCGGCCAACTCAAACCAACCCAGCAATTACCACCCGAGCGCGAACTGGCGACCATGCTGGGCGTTGGCCGCCCTGCGGTGCGCGAGGCGATTCGGGGTTTGTCCCTGCTCGGCCTGCTGCGCATTCGTCAGGGCGAGGGCACTTTTGTCGGCTCGCTGCATCCGCGAGAACTGCTTGAGCCGCTCGAAATGATCATCGATCTCAACGCCGGTACGCTTGACGCTTTATTCGATTCACGCATCATTGTGGAGAGTGGTGTCGCAGCCCTGGCGGCTACGCACATCAGTGATGAACAGCTCATATTTCTGGCCACCACGGTCGAATACGCCAGCGCGTCGATGCACGATGCGGCAGCTTTTGCCGCCGCCGACGTCACCTTCCACGAAACCATTATTGACGCTTGCGACAATCCTTTCCTGCAAAGTATCGCTGGCAGCTTGTACGTGCTGGGTAAAAAGAGTCGGGCTATTACGGCGCGCATTCCTGCTGTGCTTGAACGCAGCATGGAAGATCATCGCAACATTCTGGCGGCACTAGAGGCGCACGACCCTGAACGCGCCGCCGAAGCGATGCGCAATCATTTGTTACGCGTGCGCAAGGGGTATCACGACGCTACGGACATCGTTGCCGTTCCTGAAATTTGATCCGCCTCATTCTTTCATTTTGTTCTAAAGGAGTCATGCATGACCAATCGTCTGGCGGGTAAAACCGCTCTCATTACCGCCGCCGCCCAAGGTATCGGACGCGCCACCGCCGAAGCTTTCCTGCGTGAAGGTGCGCGTGTGATCGCCACCGACATTAACGAAACTCTGCTAGCCGAACTGGCTGGTTTGCCCAATTGCATCGTGCGCAAACTCGATGTCACCAACAATGCAGAAATCATCGCGATTGCCGCTGAATTCGGTGCCATTGACGTGTTGTTCAATTGCGCCGGATACGTTCATCACGGCACGATTCTGGAGTGCGATGAGAAAAGCTGGAACTTCTCTTACGACCTCAACGTGGGCTCCATGTACCGCATGATTCGCGCCTTTTTGCCAGCGATGTTAGCCAATGGCGGCGGCTCGATTGTCAACATGTCGTCGGCCGCCTCCAGCATCAAGGGCGTGCCGGTACGCTTTGCTTACGGCGCGACCAAGGCCGCCGTGATCGGCCTGACCAAGTCGGTGGCTGCCGATTTTGTCGGGCAAGGCATCCGGTGCAACGCCATCTGCCCGGGCACGATTGAATCCCCATCTCTGCGTGGACGCATCGCCGAGCAGTCGCACAACAGCGGTCAGAGCGATGAGCAGGTGCGGCAAGGTTTTGTCGCCCGCCAGCCTATGGGCCGACTCGGCAAAGCAGAAGAAATTGCCGCGCTGGCCTTGTATCTGGCGTCGGATGAATCGTCGTTCACCACTGGAACCAGTCAAATTATTGACGGCGGCTGGTCCAACTAATTTCTATAAACGCAGCAATAAACGTAGCAATAACCGCAGCAATAACCGGAGCAAATTTTGAAATTATTACGTCACGGCCCCAAAGGTCAGGAAAAGCCAGCAGCGATTGACGCCAGCGGAAAAATCCGCGATTTGTCAGCCATCATTAGCGATATCAGCCCGGAAGTCTTATCCCCGGCTGGCCTGAAAAAATTGCAGGCCATCGATCTGTCGACTTTGCCAGAAGTGCCAACACCGGAGCGCTTCGGTGCGCCCTTCACGGGCCTCGGTAAGTTCATCTGCGTAGGACTCAATTACAGCGATCATGCGGCCGAATCCGGTTTGCCAGTACCGCCTGAGCCGGTGCTGTTCAATAAATGGTCTAGCTGTTTTGGTGGCCCCAACGATCCGATCGTCATGCCGAAAAATTCGGTCAAGACCGACTGGGAAGTTGAACTGGGCGTGATCATCGGCAGCAAAGCGCGTTACGTCACAGTGGAAGACGCATTGAGTCACGTTGCCGGTTATGCCGTCATCAACGACGTCTCCGAGCGCGAATACCAAATTGAGCGCAGCGGTACCTGGGATAAGGGCAAAGGCTGCGACACCTTTGGTCCGGTCGGTCCTTGGTTAGTCACAGCCGACGAAGTGGGCGACCCGCAAAAACTGTCCATGTGGCTAGACGTCAACGGCAAACGCTATCAAAACGGTAGCACCAGCACGATGGTGTTTAACGTCGCTTTTCTGGTGCACTACATCAGCCAGTTCACCACCCTGTATCCCGGCGACATTATTTCAACCGGCACGCCACCGGGCGTTGGCATGGGACAGAAACCGCCGGTGTTCCTGAAAAACGGCGATGTCATCAAACTGGGTATCGAGAAGCTGGGTGAGCAACAGCAAACGGTGCATACCTGGAACGAAGCCTTGTTGGACTAACGGCTCAGAGGGGACGGGTGTAAGGTATTAGTTCCATCCTCAGCGTCCTCTCCAGACTCACTGGCAACTCACGGCCGTGCATCGGTAGTTAGCCGCCGTTCAGACGTAGTCAGGCCTGTTGGGCTTACGCAAAACCGCCCCAGCGGCGTTGTCGAAGGGATATCTATTCGCTGGCTAATGGAGGCGGTAGCGGGTCTTCGTGTTGCGGTTTGTGCGCAGACACCAAGACCGATAAAACTTATCCCCAGGTTTTCTGCGCTTTCTCCAGTGCTTTCTTATGAAACCATGTTTGATCCTTGTAGTCTCGTCGCGTAGACGTCTGCGAATTGAGTAGCCTTAAAGATTCCTTTTCATCAGACGCGTTAATGACGTCGGCCGTAAGCTGATCCGGGGAGATATGCGTGGCTTCACCGAAGCATAAATTCACCAAATTGAACGCTAATTCTCGATTACTGTGCGCATCTTCTTCAGACATATCTTCCGTGGCAATCAATACCTCGGTCAACATGAGCAGTACTTGACGTTCATGGGTTAGCCGCATCAGGCCAGCCTCGCCCAGAAAGCGCAATGCATCCTTGTCAGGATCACGCGCCAGTATCTTTCTCTGCTGATGATTAACGTAGTGACTCGCGCTATTGGCTGGAAGTCTGTCGTGAAGATAAACAATACGCCACGGTCCACCCTTGATGAGTTTGTCCTTATTGACTGCCAGCATCTGAGCGAAGAGCCTTCCGGGAACAGCATGCGCACGCAAAATTGCCTTTAGATGCGACAGTCTGTCGAGGTTGTTAGCTTCGTTGTTAGCGTCGCTGTAATCGCCGCCGTCAATACGCACATTCTTAAGCATATTGCGTAGAAGACGAGGGTAAGGATCCACCGATTTTGTCTGATTGAGTGATGCCAGATAATCGTTCACTTGCCTGACCATCGGACTCTCACCGGCACCGTGAGAAAAGATTGCTCCCTCAGTATCAGGGGGAGCAATCGCCTCAATTTGCGCCTCCATATATCGGTTCAGAAACTGTCCGGTAGCAAATTGTTCCATCTTCGGTTCAATCAGTAACGGTGCATCTTCTGGTGAGTAATAAGCAAGCCGCTCAGGTATCCACGCATTCGTTTGCCCACTTCTTGCACCAGATTGTTGGAGGATGAGAGCCGTCAACCAAACAATCAAACCTTGATCCATCTTATTTTCATGGCCGGGATCAGCAACATGATTAAAGAATGCATGCATTAGTTCATGCCCAAAAATGCGGATGAGATGAAATTTAACTTCTGCATCTGTCAGATCGTAACTGAGTGGACTATTGGCATACGCATTATTTTGAATCATGGTGATGATTCTGTTGGTGATATCTGTCTCGGCTGCCGGACCAAAGTTAATCTCCCACGAACCTAAAAATGGCTTAATTAAATTAAATGTGCCTAGAAAAAACCAAGAATTAGTTAATGAGATAAAACCCGAAGACACATCGAAAGTCGGGCCATCAAGGTAGTGATTTTTGACCACAAAAGTGTTGTCAAATTCTGCCCTGGCATTGATCTTGGAAAAGTTTTTGATTTGACGCAAGATGTCCGATAGTTGCCCTACTCCATCAATATTTTTCAACAGACGCTGTCCGACCTCGGTGTTATGTATGGTCAGACTGCCGTCACTCGGGAAGAGTGAATAAAAACTGTTTTTGTCGGTTTTTTTTGCTAGCAATGGGCCAAAATGTGCATTTTTTTCGTCACTAAACTGCGTGTCCCACCAATACCCATTTGGTGATTTCCAAGCGGTACTGCACCGACTGTTATCAATCATTGTTATCTGAAATTTTTGGCCGCCTTGGTCCACTTCAAGATTTTCGTGCCCGCTCTCAGCCATCAGAACCAAGGAAGAAAATTGATCGGGAATATTGTGCAGATGTAGCGGACGCGATGACCAGGATAAGTTTTCATCTACGATTGGCGGCAACTTAGCCAACGTATCTGTGCAGTTTTCCCACGGGATAATTTTGCTCATGTAGACAAGACTATCTCTACTGTATTTTTCATGCGGGGTTACGCGCAAGATCGGGTCGTCGGGATCTACCCCCGGCTGAGTCTGCAACCAGTCCTGCCACGCAGAGATTGATGTTGGTATATCGCGACCCAATTCTGACTTTACATTTGCCATCAGCGAGGCGGCAATCTCCTCCGGGTCTTCGCCGCTAAATACACTGTTTTTGCAGTTGTATTTATTGAGTATTGTTTGTGCGATGGTGGCGAAAGTTTCTTTCTTTGTTTCCGGCTGTGCGTCCGGTATATCTTCCGGCTGAGCATCCTGTATATCCTCTGGCCCGGCGTAGGCAATAACACGCAATTCGTTAACGATACGGGTAACGAATTGAAGACTGATGGAATTGCCTTGTAAGCTTGCAATATTTGTATCGAGCCACGCATTGAGGGCCGAGTTTTTCTTGCGCTGTGCGTACAGCTCTGTCCAAAAAGCTTCGGCCCATGGGGCATCGATATATCGTTGTTTACTCGATGCTGCGAAGTGAGCTCCGACCATCAGATTGAAGAACGCATCAATATTTTGCGGATGCTCTGCGAGGTCTACATATTTTCCATTAGGGAAACGGGTCAGTAGTGTCTGAACTGCATGCGCCAGCGAGTCAAACCGCAGTATAGATTCGCCGGTCTGCATCCGGATGTTGTCCATCACAATCATTTTTTGCGCTTTGTTAAGCGCAGAGAAAAATGGTATCCGGAGGAGTGCTGGGTGTGCGAGCAATGCTGCAATATCCGTTTGATTCGTATTCAGAAATTGCACGCCATCGTATTGAAGTGCCTTCAATATGGTTAGCAACTCGTATTCACAGGCCCGCTGAAGTCCAATGTCCCGTTTAAGTGTTTCTCGTAACGTGGCGAGGGAAGTTTCGCCATCGCGTAGCCAGTCCTCTTCTGGTTGTTGACTAAAAGGGTATGCGCGGGCTAGCGCTAAACGATCGAAAGCTAAGGGCCGATCTGACACGCTATGAGTAAAAAAATGATCTTTGTAACCATCAAAGTAAATGGATCCACTCGGAAAATTCTCAAACCGTAATGCGGCGGTCAACGCGGCCGCTGGATTGGTGCGCAGGTTTTGCTTAAACATAGGATCGTTGATGAGATCACTCTTTAGCGCATCAGCGTACACACGGTTAAAGTTCAAAACAGAGGTCTCCTGAAAACGCGCATTAGCGAGCGCGAATGCAGCGCTACGTGTGAGATCGCCACCGGCATCTTTAAGGCTCATTTCGGCGGAAAACAAGCGCTGCGAGATATCGTTTAATGCGTGCCAGCTTTTCTCCGGATCAGAGGGTTGATTAAAGACTTTTGCTACCTTTTCGTATTGAGCCGCCGCAGCATCGAGCGTGATGTCCTGGTTCTGTGCCAAAACATGGGCGAGCGTCAGGCTATTCTTTTCGTCTGCATCCAGCGCATCCCAATCATGATCGTCTGTTGAACGTTTGAAGCGCGCAACATCAACACTGCCCGGAGTCGGAGCCGGCGGCACGATATGCTTGTCTTGTCGACGAGAGGTCCTAAGTGGAAACATGCGCGCACACGGCGGGTGAACTGACTTTTCCCAGGTGGCAGAAAATTCATATTTCAGGTATTGCGCAGTATTGCGGCGTACCGTTTTTTTCGGTTGCGATGATCGACCATTGCTTTTGCCCGGAACGCCTGGTGAGGGATGCTTGGTTGACCCATCGGCTCGGGAACGGGAAAGAGGATGCGATTGCCGCTTGCGACTATATTGATTGTCTTGTTTGCAGATAGCGGTAGTTACGGGGTTAGTCGTTGTCTGCGCGGCATTGAATACGGGCTTGGGTGACTGTTTACCATTTGTCGCGTTATACGATAGAGCCGGGGTATCGAATTTGCGTGATGATTTCTGGTGATGGCGCACTCCCTTATCAACAAGTTCGCGGCCATGATGAGATTGTTTCTTTGCCGGACTGGGTCTTGGATATTGATGAGCCGCCCTGGCATGATGATTCTTTTTGGGTGTAGGAACCGTACTGTTGGACGTGGTATTCGTCGTCGATTCCTTTCCACCTCTGACCACCTGTGCCAGTACGAAAGAAGTAACGAATTTTTCGGTCATCTTAATTGAGTTGCGTAGTTGCTTACTCAGATTGTCAGGCGTATTACTGCTGCGTACGAAATTGACATTATTACTAGCAATACTGTGCCGCTGCGCTGGGACTGGATGGCTAGTATTCATATTAGAGTGATGTCTGACTACGCCCATATTTATTTTTTCCTAAGTCCTAATCTGTTTATAAACGCTGCCCGGAATTATTCTGACCATCTGACCATCTGACCATCTGACTAAGGGTCTGATTAGTTGAAAATTGCGCGCATCATGCCAGAACAGTTCGGACTCAAGATGAACTGTCAGATACCGATAATTAATTTGAGTAATCCTTGATATTTCTAGCTAGGAGGGGAATTTTGAAAGTGCTATTTGCGTCGTAGTCGAGTTGATTTTTTCGCGCGATTGACAATAAAAAATCCCCTGCTAAAGGCAGAGGATTTTTGAGTATTCAACGATATAAGGTGGGTGATTTACTGAAAAGTAGAATGAGTCCCTGCAACCACAACCATTTCATACAACGATCATTTCACACCACGGAACCCAGTTTAAAGATCGGCAAATACATCGCAACGACAAGACCGCCGATGATGACGCCCAGAATGACCATGATCAAAGGTTCCATCAAACTCGACAGCGCGGCGACCGCTTCATCGACCTCTGCTTCGTAGAAGTCAGCGACTTTACCCAGCATCTGATCTAACGAACCTGACTCTTCACCGATCGATACCATTTGCGTGACCATATTGGGGAAAACCTCGGCGTTTTGCATGGCGACCGTCAAACTGGTTCCTGTGCTGACTTCACTTTGAATTTTTTTTGTGGCGTCGAGATAGACCGCGTTGCCTGATGCGCCGCCGACGGAGTCGAGCGATTCTACCAATGGTACACCGGCAGAAAACATGGTTGACAGCGTACGGGTCCAGCGCGCAATCGTAGCCTTGCGTATGACGGGGCCGAAGATGGGGGCTTTCAGCAAGGCTGTATCCATAAAGCGCTGGATTTTGAGCGAACGTCGCCAGGATTGGAAAAATAAATACAAGCCGCCGAACAGGCCGCCAAAGATGATGTACCAATTGGCCACAAAGAAGTCGGAGATCGCCATCACCACCAGTGTCGGCGCTGGCAGGTCGGCGCCAAAGCTGGAGAAGACGGTTTTAAAGGCGGGGACTACCCAAATCATGATGATCGCCGTGACAATAAAGGCGACGGCTAAAATTGAGACCGGATAAAACATGGCGGACTTGACCCTGGTTTTGATGGCAAGTGTTTTTTCCTTGTAGGTTGCCAGCCGGTCCAGCAATTCTTCAAGAATCCCGGCCTGCTCGCCAGCGCCGACCAGATTGCAAAATAAAGGATCGAAATATAGCGGAAATTTGCGAAAAGCCTGACTCAGACTGGTTCCGGTTTCAACGTCGGCGCGGATGTCGTTAATCAATTTTGACACCGATGGATTGGCATGACCTTTGGCGACGATGTCGAATGATTGCAGCAACGGAACGCCTGCCTTCATCATGGTGGCCAGTTGGCGCGTAAATAGCGCAACATCTTTTTCAGAGATTTTTTTGCCGCTGCGAAAGCTCTTTTTCTTGAGCTTGATCACCAAAATGCCTTGTCGGCGCAGGGTGACGTTGACCAGTGATTCACCGCTGGCGCGCATTTCTCCCCTGACCAGCCGTCCTTTTTTGTCTTTGCCTTCCCAGGCGTAGATAAATTCTTTGACCTGGCGTGCGCTGATTGTGTTGCGTGTATTTGGTGTGGCAGTTGCCATGGTCCTTTTCCCTTTTTATTTTATGTATTAGTACAGCCGAGTATCTCTTCCAGGCTGGTCAGCCCTTGTTTAACCTTAATTAATCCCGATTCGCGCAGAGTCCGCACGCCCTCGCGTTTTGCCTGCGCTTCGATTTCCAGCGCGGTTCCATGTGCCAGAATGATGCGCTCAATGGATTCTGTCATGGGCATGATTTGATAGATGCCCACGCGCCCTTTGTAGCCGGTGCCATTGCAGCGTTCGCAGCCGAGGGGTTTGTATGTGGTCCAGACGCCATCGAGATCATCGTCGGTGAAGCCGGCCTCAAGCAGTGTTTCATCCGGGATGGAAACCGCTTGCTTGCAACTGCATAGACGGCGCGCCAGGCGTTGCGCCGTGATCAGAATAATGGATGAGGCGATATTGAAGGGGGCGACACCCATGTTCATCAGGCGCGTCAGAGTCGATGGTGCATCGTTGGTGTGCAGCGTCGAAAAAACCATGTGTCCGGTTTGTGCCGCCTTGATGGCGATATCGGCCGTCTCCAGATCACGAATTTCACCGACCATAATAATGTCGGGATCTTGTCGCAGGAAGGCTTTGAGCGCGACCGGAAATGTCAGCCCGGTGCGGTCATTGATGTTGACCTGATTGACGCCGGGTAAATTGATTTCGACCGGGTCTTCAGCGGTCGAGATATTGATGCCAGGTTGATTGAGGATGTTGAGGCAGGTATAGAGCGAGACGGTTTTGCCGGAACCGGTCGGGCCGGTGACCAGTACCATACCGTACGGGCGGGCAATTGCTTCTATCAACATCGCTTTTTGCTCCGGGTCATAGCCGAGCGCATCTATCCCCATCTCCGCTTGAGAGGCATCCAGAATCCGCATGACGATTTTTTCACCGAATAAGGTCGGTAAGGTGCTGACACGAAAATCGATGGCGCGGGTCTTGGAGACGGTCAATCGCATGCGGCCATCTTGGGGTACGCGTTTTTCGGAAATGTCGAGCCTGGACAGGACTTTGATACGGGAGGCGAGTTTTTCTTTGATTGATAGCGGCGGTTGGGCCATGTCGCGCAATACGCCATCGACACGGAAGCGGATGCGGTAAAACTTTTCAAACGGCTCAAAGTGCAGGTCGGACGCGCCTTGATTGATGGCGTCGGTGAGGATTTTTTGCAAAAACCGTACGACCGGCGCGTCGTCAATCTCATTGGTCGGCGCATCCGCGGTGGCTGGCGCGTCTTCGTCTATGACGTTGATTTCAGAGTCGTCGCCGATCATCTCGGTGAGACTTTGCTCGGTACTTTTGGTGTGCTGCAAAATCAGCTTGAGCAATGCCGGATGTTCGACGATCACCGGCTCGACTATCAGTTCGGTATGAAACTTGATCTGGTCTAGTGCCTGCGTATTGGTGGGGTCCGAGATCGCAACGTAAATCTTATTGCCGCGCTTTGCCAACGCGATGACCGATTGACTGCTCATCAACCTGGCGTCGATGGCTTTATCGGGGAATAAATCGGGATTGAAAGCTTTGATGTCGACTAATGGATAACCAAACGTTTCTGCGCAAAACAGAGCGAGGCTGGCAGCATCGAGATATTTGCTGCTCAGCAAGGCGTCAATAAAACCGGTTTGTTCGCTGTTTGTGATCTGATGTATGCCATCAACTTGTTCTGCGCTCAGATGCCCGGCCTGTACTAATGCGCGTGCCAGCCCCGACATCGGACTGTTCAAGTGAATGTGTGGGAAGACTGCAGCCATAGAGGAGACGGATGAGGAAAGTATCGGGAAACCAAGGAGATGGATGATGCCTATTGGCAACTTAGCTGTAAAGGATCACACAACATTTTAACGCTGACTTCGGGCGATTACTTAATTACTTGGCGCTGGGTTGTTGTAAAACTGTCGCCATGCAGGGCGCATAAAAAAACAGCAAAAAAAACGGCAAGTCCAGAAAGGACTTGCCGTCGTACCCCTTTTTGTATCAAAGGTGAGTCACTACTTTTACAACTTTTAATGTGGTTTCAATCAACTTAGTTAAGTTTGATCCATGCAGCTTCCCAAGCCGAACCAGTACCTGGAGCATAGGCTGCAGGAGCGATACCACACCAGCCGCTGAATGGGAACGGTTTGCACTCGAAAGTACCGCCATTGTTGCTGACAATATCGCCACCTTTGTAGGTTGTGCCTGCTTTGTATGCCACAGCTTCGTCTTTGACAACGACGACAGGAGTCTTGTCTTCGTCTTTAACAACTACGACAGGCGTTTTGTCTTCGTCTTTAACTACAACGACGGCAACGTCACCATACTTGCTCCATGCATCTGCCCAGTTCGAACCTGTACCTGGCGCATAGTGCGCTGGGGAAATGTTGCACCATCCGGCTGACTGATCGTTATTGCATTGATACAGCGCGCCGTTGTTTTGTACGATCTGACCAGCTTTGTAAGGCATGCCGGCAGGGTAGATCGGGTGGGTTTTAGCGTCTGCGATTGCTTTATCTTTAGCTGCTTTATCTGCTGCATCTTTAGCTGCTTTATCTGCTGCATCTTTAGCTGCTTTGTCGGCTGCATCTTTAGCTGCTTTATCTGCTGCGTCTTTAGCTACTTTGTCTGCTGCATCTTTAGCTGCTTTGTCGGCTGCATCTTTAGCTACTTTGTCTGCTGCATCTTTAGCTGCTTTATCTGCTGCGTCTTTAGCTACTTTGTCTGCTGTATCTTTAGCTGCTTTATCTGCTGCGTCTTTAGCTGCTTTGTCGGCTGCATCTTTAGCTACTTTGTCTGCTGCGTCCTTAGCTACTTTGTCTGCTGCGTCCTTAGCTGCTTTAGCATCAGCGACTAGTTTGTCTGCAATTGCTTTGTCATCATTTGGCGTAACTGGCTTAACCGGTTTAGTCATACCATCGGCTAACGGATGACCAAGACCTTCATGCATCGCATTCATGATATCGCCTTCGTTGTCGCCAGAGATTTCCCATGAGAATACGCCGCCCAGTTGTTGGTCAATAACATATTGCCCTTTGGCGATGGTCGAACGTGCGTCATCAAAAGTCACCAGCATGCCGGTATTTTGATTGAAGGCGTACGCGGCTTCCGCATGGCTGTCATAACCGGCGGTAAAGCCGTTAATGCCTTGTCCATCGGCACCAAGCATGAACTGTTTGATACCTCTGTAATCGACGTTGCCCGGTTCCCAGCGGAACTCACTTTGTTTTGCGTCCCACGTACCTTTAGGTGTGCCAGTAAATGGATTGTTAGGATCGGTCATGTTGCTAATGCCTGTCCAACCGCGACCATATTTCGCTACACCAACGATGAGTTTTTTCGGATCGACACCTTGAGCGATCAATGCTTTGATCGAGTTATCTGTTGAGTACAGACGGTCTTTATCCCATGATGGGGCAAACAAGTTAGCCTGATGCGACAGATTTGTCGTGTCGAATGCGCCGCTGAAGTCATAGGTCATGTCGAAGATATAGTCCATGTACTCAGACGCGGCCTTGTAGTCAACAATTGCCAACTTGTCCTGACCTGCACCAATGGCCGAGGTCAATTCATAAGAGCGACCGGTTTCTTGGCTTAATTGCGTCAACATTTCGCGCAATTCTTTCATCAGCGCGACATAAGTAGCGCCGTCTGTTTCAGAGTTGCCCAATGTTTTATTCGCACCTTTACCGCCCGGGAACTCCCAATCGATATCGAGACCATCGAAGAATTTCCAGGTCAGCAAGAGTTCTCTCGTTGAATCAACAAATATCTTACGATTCTCAGGCTTGTCAAATTCGTAGAACGGATCGGACAATGTCCAGCCGCCGATGGAAGGTAAAATTTTCAGGTCAGGATTACGTTTCTTGGCAGCCATCATTTGGCCCAGAACACCGTTTAATTGCGGCGTCACGCCCGGCAAATCTGGTTTGAAAATTTCGCCCCAAAGATCGAAGATAACTACGCTATGGTTAGGCGTACCTTCACATGCTTTTTTTAGATTTGCTTTCTGTGTAGGTTGCAAATCATCGTTGGTATTGTTGCCACAAATAGGGACAAAGCCATACAGAACATGTGTCAGATTGTCGAGAGGCATCATGCTGACATCGAATTTACGGTCATACACTGCCCATGTAGGGAAATAGGTACCGACGATGGAGTCCGTCGTATTCGCGCGTGGCTTATTTGCCTTGTGTGCATTGTTTGGCAGATCGCCTGCAAATTCTGGGATGGTGTCAAAAATGACAACGTCTACTGGAGCACTTTTTACACAGATATTGGCAGCATCGCAAACTTCGACCTGCATTTTCTTTTTGCCAGCAGTCCGTGGGCGTGCTACTGGCGCCGCCGCCGCTTGTCCTGGTGACATGGTTACCAACGATGATTCGTCGCGCACACCATCGATCACTGCATAGGCTTTGGTTGCCTTCGCGGCGTAGTAAATGTTAAATGGGAGCGGTACTGCTACTGTTGCGTTGCGCTTAACGGCATCTTTGTAGGACGTTGCGTCTTTGTTGAATTCAACGAAGCCGAACGATTTGCCAGTAATTTCCCAGCCGCTCAACGATGGAACACCTGGGGATGCAAACGCACCAGAAGAAGCACTAGCGGCAATCAAAGCCGCCAGCGTAAGCATTTTAAAATTTGAAGAGTTATGTTTCACTATTAGTCCAATCGGTTGTAAAAAGTATTAGGGAACCGAATTATATTTTTTGGATTTGGAACACACATCGAGAAAAGTCTGTAAACGACCGGAGGAAATTCTGGAATAAAGGTATGTGCTAATTGGCTTAAGTGCGTACCAGACAAAAAAAATCTGAAACCCTTTAACAGGTTTCAGATTTTTTTGTCGCGTATTACTGGATTTTATTTGCCGTTATCAGCTCGCCGCTTGATGGTTGGCTGGACGATATAACTTAACGATTTTGATGGCCTGATTTTGTACCTGAGTGATCTCGATCACACAGCCAGAAATTTTTAAGCTGACGTTGTTTTCGGGAATATCCTGCAACCACTCCAGCAGCAAACCGTTGAGCGTTTTCGGACCGTCGATGGGAAAACTCAATCCCAGACGTTTGTTGATATCGCGTAAGGACGTGACGCCTTCCAGACGACATTCTCCTTTTTCGTCCCAGTTAAAGCTATCGGCACGTGCAGCACCCGGCTTGGAAGTGGTGAACTCGCCGATCATTTCTTCAATAATATCTTCGAGTGTGACTAAGCCATGCACTTCGCCGTACTCATCGACGACGATGCCGAGGCGTTCGTGGTTTTCCTGAAAGTATTGCAATTGGGTGAAGACATCGGTACCTTCCGGCACGAAATAGGGCGCCGTCAGCAGGGCGCGAAAATGATCTGTCGTCAGTTCGTCTTCTTGATTGAGTAGCGCCATTGCTTTGCGCACATGCAGGATGCCGACGATTTGGTTGATTTCGCCTTCATAGACGGGCAACTTGTTGTGATAACAAGTGGTTAGCTGGCGCTGGATTTCTTCGACGGAAACCGACAGATTCAAGGCTTCAACTTGCGCCCGCGGCGTCATCACGTCTTCGACCGAAATTTTTTCCAGATCAAACAAATTCAATAAAATGCTTTTGTGTTTTTGCGGCATAAAATTGCCGCCTTCCAGCACAATCGAGCGCAACTCTTCCGGTGACACGCGCAGGTCTTGCGCGCTTTTACCGGTCTTGATACAGAGTATTTTTAATATCCCCGAGACAAATAAATTGACAAACCAGATGATCGGTTTAATCAATGCCATTAAGGGTTTGAGGACAAAACTGGCAGTCAGTGCAATGCGCTCTGGAAAGGTTGCGCCGATCACTTTCGGGGTGATTTCGCCAAATACAATGAGCAAAAATGCCACCCCGGCAGTGGCAATCGTAATAACCCTCTGATGACTGCCAAAGGTATTAATGGCAATTGCGGTGACCAACGCCGTGGCCAGCGCGTTGACTAAAGTGTTGATGATCAGGATCAGCGAGAGCAGCTTATCGGTACGATCGAGCAACCACATGGTGGTGGTTGCGGCTTTACTGCCGCGTTTGGCCAGGTGTCGCAGGCGATGTTTGTTGGCCGCCATTAAGGCGGTTTCGGACATCGCAAAAAAAGCCGACAGCAGGATTAGTAGCGCAAGTGCAAGAAATTGCACCCATAAGGGAACGGTATCCAACGGGTCACCGTAGAAGAGAGGGGATGGTGGAAATGATGGCGGTGGTGGGGTTAATGGTTACGGTCTACTGCAAAGACGGTTAATTCTAGTAAGGCGCGTTTATATTCGCTATCTGGTAGCCGGGCGATCGCAGCGGCGGCACGTTCTGCCGATTTTTGCGCTTCTTGGCGTGTGTAGTCCAATGCGCCTGAGTTGGTGATGGCGGTCAAAATAGCATCGAAATGTTGTTCGTCGCCATTTTCGATGCAGCTGCGGACTAGTTCACGCTGCTCCGGAGTGCCGTGCTGCATCAGATATATCAGCGGTAACGTCGGTTTGCCCTCACGCAGATCGTCACCGACATTTTTCCCAATGTCAGCCGCATTACCGGAATAGTCCAGCACGTCATCGATCAGTTGGAAAGCGGTTCCGATGGAACGGCCATATTCGCCAGCGGCTTCCATGGCGGCCTCATCAACACCGGCTATTAAGGCGCCGCATTGGGCCGCTGCCTCGAACAACTTGGCGGTTTTGGAGCGGATAACGCGCAGATAGTGCTCTTCGCTGACATCGGGATTGTGCATATTGAGCAGTTGCAGCACTTCACCTTCGGCAATCACATTGGTCGCGTCGGCGACGATTTGCATCACGCGCGGATTGTTGACATCGACCATCATCTGAAACGCGCGTGAGTACAAGAAATCGCCAACCAATACCGATGCGGCGTTACCGAATAAGGCGTTTGCCGTTTTGCGACCACGTCGCAGCGAGGATTCATCGACGACGTCGTCATGCAGCAAGGTTGCGGTGTGAATAAATTCGATGACAGCGGCCAGTTCGTGATGCCTGCTACCCCGATAACCGCAGGCCTGCGCTATCAATAAGACCAACACCGGACGCAGGCGTTTGCCGCCAGCGCTGATGATGTATTCGGCAATCTGGTTGACCAGAGCGACTTCTGAATGCAATTTGTCACGGATGACTGTATTGACCGCTTCCATATCGGTCACGATGGGATGCATGATGGACTGCTGAGATGGGATATTAAGAGCGGCGGACAAGATAAGACCTGTTCAAAATCGTTAATCGTAAGTGCGGATTATTATACGATGCTAGCCCGGTATACCAGCCGCGTTTGTGTGTATTTGCCATGTTTTGGCGCAATTTAGATGCAAATGCATTACAGCAACAGACTTCAGAGCGGGCAGAGCATACCGATTTCATTGCTCTGCCACAGGTTTGGAATCAGCTCTTCAGTTTGGCAAACGCTGCCGCCATCGCGCTATTGGCCGAGACGACAGCCGGTGCCGATCGTTGCTGTTGATGTTGCGACAAACGCTTCGCATCGTTACGATCCCCGCGCTGTTCTGGCTTACTGCCAGCGATCGGGGCGCTGTCTTCTAAGCGCATCGTCAACGCAATCCGTTTGCGTTTCTCATCGATTTCCAGCACTTTCACCTTCACTACCTGACCAGCCTTGACGACGCTATGCGGGTCTTTGACAAAGGTGTTCGATAGCGCAGAAATGTGCACCAGGCCATCCTGATGCACGCCGATGTCAACAAATGCGCCGAAGGCGGCGACGTTGGTGACGACGCCTTCCAAAATCATGTCCGGGCGCAGATCGCGCATCTCTTCCACGCCGTCTTTGAAGGTCGCGGTAGTGAACTCAGGGCGCGGGTCACGGCCCGGTTTTTCCAGTTCTTTCAAAATATCGGTAATCGTCGGCACGCCGAATTTTTCGTCCGCATATTTAGCCGGATTGAGTGACTTCAGCAGTTTTTCATCGCCGATGATGCCTTTTACGTCCTTTTTGATATCGGCCAGAATTTTCTCAACCAACGGATACGATTCCGGATGCACCGCCGATGTATCGAGCGGATTGCTGCCGTTCATGACGCGTAAGAAACCGGCGGCCTGCTCAAAGGTTTTATCGCCCAGACGCGGCACTTCTCGCAGGCCTGCACGGGAGGTGAACATCCCTTTCATATCGCGATAGGTCACGATACTTTGCGCCACGCTGGAGTTCAGACCAGACACGCGCGCCAATAACGGGGCCGAGGCAGTATTCACATCCACCCCGACCGCATTCACACAATCCTCAACCACCGCATCGAGCGAGCGCGCCAATTGGGTTTGGCCTACGTCATGCTGATATTGGCCCACGCCGATCGACTTCGGATCGATTTTGACCAGTTCGGCCAGCGGATCTTGCAAGCGCCGTGCAATCGAGACCGCGCCCCGTATCGAGACATCCATATCCGGCAATTCGCGGGAGGCAAATTCAGAGGCCGAATAGACCGATGCGCCTGCTTCTGAGACCACGATTTTGGTCAGTTTTAGTTCAGGGCGCAGCTTAATCAAGTCTTGCGCGAGTTTGTCGGTCTCCCTTGACGCCGTGCCGTTACCGATGGAAATCAGTGAGACCTGATGCTTCTCTGCTAATTGCGACAAGGTATGCAGCGAGCCTTCCCAGTCATTACGTGGTTGATGCGGATAAATCGTGCTGGTAGCCACCACTTTGCCGGTAGCATCCACGATCGCCACTTTTACGCCGGTACGCAGGCCCGGGTCCAGCCCCATCGTCGCCCGTGGTCCGGCGGGTGCCGCTAACAATAGTGCCTTGAGATTGAGCGCAAAAACATGGATCGCTTCGACTTCCGCTTTTTCGCGCAGGTTGGTCATCAGCTCGGTCTCCAAATGCATAAAGACCTTCACGCGCCAGGCCCAGCGCACGGTGTCGCTCAGCCATTTATCGGCAGGGCGATCTTTGTTGCTGATGTCGAAGCGGGCAGCGATGCGACCTTCGCAGGGATTATGCGGGGCGTCCCATTTCGGTTTTTCTTCTTCGGTATCGAGCCGCAACACCACGTTGAGCATTTCTTCACGACGACCGCGGAAGAGTGCCAGCGCACGGTGCGAGGGAATGGTGCCAAGCGTTTCTGAGTAATCAAAATAATCGGCAAATTTCTCGCCAGCATCTTGCTTGCCTTCCACGACTTTTGACTCCACCACGCCATGCTCAATCAAATATGCGCGCAAGGCTTGCAGCAGGGTCGCATCTTCGGCAAAGCGTTCCATGAGGATTTGACGCGCACCATCGAGGGCCGCTTTGGCGTCGATTACGCCGGGATTGTCGCCATTGTCGGTGCTGAATGCTGGCTTGAGATATTTCGCCGCTTCTTCTTCCGGCTGCAACGCCGGGTTCGCCAGCAGCGTATCGGCCAACTCGGTTAGCCCCGCTTCGGCAGCGATCTGGGCTTTGGTACGGCGTTTTAATTTGTACGGTAAATACAGATCTTCGAGACGGGTTTTGTCTTCTGCCAGCGAAATGGCGTTTAGCAACGCCGGTGTCATTTTTCCCTGATCTTCAATCGAGCTCAGGATCGCCGTGCGGCGCGCTTCGAGTTCACGCAGATAGCGCAGACGTTCCTCTAACAAGCGTAACTGAATGTCGTCGAGGCCGCCGGTGGCTTCCTTGCGATAACGGGCAATAAAGGGCACGGTCGCGCCTTCATCAAGCAGGGCGACCGCAGCGGCAACCTGGGCCGGTTTTGCGGCGAGTTCAAGGGCGAGACGTTGTTCGATCGATGGCAGCATGGGAGTCTGGAGAATCAGGTTCTGGCGTTGGACAAGCCAGCGATCATACGCAGTTCAGATAATTGCGCCAGTCTTGACAAGCTAAAAAAGTGGGTCGGAGCGTTGCAAGACATCAAAGCAAGGCCAGGAAGATACATTTTTGGCTGGAAACGGATGTTGAAAAGATAAAAGCCCGATGCAATGCATCAGGCTTTTGAAGTCCTCCCGGGGAGAACGCCAGTTATAGGCCTCAATGGACAGCGGGATACTGTCAATCTGCCTGCTGCATTAAACGACCACCGCTAACACGCTCTATCCCCGCCAAATCCTGCCAACTTTGTATCGCTTCAAACGGGTGTGCTTGCAACAACGCACGCACCGCAGCCGCCTGATCGTAACCATGCTCCATCAGCAGCCAACCATCTGCGTTTAAGTGCAGCGGCGCGCCGTTGATGATGGTGCGTAACGCGCTCAGTCCATCGGCATGATCGGTCAACGCACTGATCGGCTCAAAGCGCAGATCGCCTTGCGATAAATGCTGGTCATCCTTGACGATATAGGGCGGATTGGCAACGATCAGATCGAAACGTTGATTGCCCAACGCTGTGTACCAGTCGCTTTGCAGCAGCTCAAAGGTGGCGTAATTCACCGTCAGATGGCGTTGCGCATTGTGCTGTGCGACGGCGAGCGCTGTTGTGCTGACATCGACCGCCGTTACCCGGGTATCGGGGCGCGTATAAGCGATGGCGATGGCGATGGCACCGGATCCGGTACCCAGATCCAATACCGCCGGATGGGTTTGATTGCCAGGTAGGCGTTCTAGCGCCAGTTCAACTAGTAATTCGGTCTCTGGACGCGGGATCAGAACGTCGGGCGTTACTTCCAGCATCAAACCAAAGAACTCGCGCTGGCCAAGAATGTAGGCAATCGGCTCACCTTGCAGGCGGCGTTGGAATAACTGACTTAACTGTTGCGCTTGCGTGGTGTCAATGAGGCGCTGGTCTTGTGTAATCAGTTGGGTGCGGGTCAGTTGTAAAGCGTGCATGACCAGCAGGCGATTTTCTAGCGGTTCCAGCGGGGCATTGTTGAGTATCGTTGCCACGCTGACACCGGCTTCAATCACGCATAGCTGTTGATCCGTTCGGGTCATTCAAAATCGCCGTGATTAGTGCGTTTGAAGAGGACTTTAGCCAGAATCACAATTAACACCACAAACCAGAGCAGCGACCATTGTGGAATCGACAGGCCGAGTATTGGCTCGTAAGCTGTCGAGCAGATCGCCCATGCATCGACTTTGAAAACGGAGGGTAATAAGGTCGCCGTCGGCAACGCGTTTAAGGGCGCTTCCAGTGCATCGCGCCCGCAAGTTGTGGATGGATGCGCGATGACCCAGATATGCCAGCCAGCCGTCACCGCTCCGCCAAGACCGGCAAGGATGCCGATCGCCGCGCTAGGCTTACGAATGCTGTCAGGCATGCTGGCGGAAACCAGACAAATGAGCGCGATGATGGCAAAGGCATAACGTTGAAGCACGCACAACGGGCATGGCTGCATGTCCTTGACGTGCTGCAAATACAAGGCGGCAGCCAGCAAAGCGAGGGCGATGAAGGCAACGGCGAACAAAATGTGTTTGGATGATTTCATTTGTTAAATGTAGTGAGCGAAAAATGGTGTGTTGATTGTGGGGAAGGCTTCCAATGGGTGGTCATCAGATTCAGATGACCGCGTTTGGTTGCGGGAGTACCGAGAGCTTACCTCTCATCGCCCAAAGCCGCCAATAATTCCGCCTGATGTTCGGCCGCCAGCGCATTGCTTAACTCTTCCAGATCGCCATCCATAATCTGATCCAGTTTGTATAACGTCAGATTGATGCGGTGGTCCGTCATGCGGCCTTGCGGAAAATTATAAGTGCGGATGCGTTCGCTACGGTCACCGGAGCCGATCAGCGATTTGCGGGTGGCAGCTTCTTTTGATTGCTGCTCGCGCAATTGACCGTCCTTAATCCGTGCCGCCAGCACCTTCAGTGCCGAAGCCTTGTTTTTATGCTGGCTGCGATCATCCTGGCATTCGACTACGATCCCGGTCGGAATATGGGTAATTCGCACCGCCGAATCGGTCTTGTTAATGTGCTGTCCGCCCGCGCCGGATGCACGATACGTATCGATGCGAATATCGGCGGGATTAATGGCGACCTCGCTGACTTCATCGGCCTCCGGCATGATCGCAACCGTACAGGCCGAGGTATGAATCCGCCCCTGCGTCTCGGTCGTCGGCACGCGCTGGACGCGATGGCCGCCGGACTCAAATTTGAGTTTGGAATAGGCCCCAAAACCCACTAGCCGCACGATGACTTCCTTGTAGCCGCCGACTTCTGAGGCTGACTCTGACACCATCTCGATTTGCCAGCGATTACGCTCGGCGAAGCGGGTGTACATCCGCAACAAATCGCCGGCAAATAAGGCTGATTCGTCGCCGCCGGTGCCGGCGCGGATTTCCAGAAAAATATTCCGTTCGTCGTTCAAATCTTTCGGCAACAACATTTTTTGCAAATCGGCTTCGAGCTGCTCCATACGGGCTTTGGCGTTGCCGATTTCTTCTTGCGCAAACTCTTTCATGTCCGGGTCTGACAGCATTTCCAGCGCGGTCTGGACATCCGTATCGGCTTGGGTATAGCTCAGATACAAGGCGACGAGGGGGCCGAGCTCGGCATGTTCACGCGATAGTTTGCGATAGCTGTCCATATTGGACGTCGCTTCTTCCTGATTGAGCAGATCATTGACCTCGACTAATCGATTCGACAATTGGTCAAGCTTGGCAAGCATGGATGGTTTCATGGAATATTTTGGTGTCGTGCGACGCGAGTATCGTGGCGCATTGGTGTAAAGAAGCAGGAATTAAAACAGGAAATTCGCCCCAGAGGAGGCGGAGGGCAGTGTAGAGCTACGCTAACGCTTACTGCGGAATAGTTGCGGCAACAAGATCGCGAGACGGGCGCGTTCATCGCCTTGGGCAGTGTGCAGCGCTTGTTGCGGACCGTGCAGAAATTTGGCGGTGAGACCTTTGGAGAGGGCCTCCAGAACCGCATCGATATTCTCGCCTTTGGCAAGCATTTTGCGGGCCCGTTCCAGCTCCAACATGCGCATGGCTTCGCTGCTTTCATGCAGATTCTGAATGATAGGCACGACTGCGCGTGCGTCCATCCAATGCATAAAAGATTGCACCCGGGTTTCAATAATGGCTTCGGCTTGCAAAACTGCTGCCTGGCGATATTCCATCCCGGCCTGAACCACTGAACCGAGGTCATCGACGGTATAGAGGAAAACGTCATCGAGGCGACCGACTTCGGTTTCAATATCACGCGGCACGGCCAGATCAAGCATAAACATCGGCTTATGGCGACGCGCCTTGACCGCCCGCTCGACCATACCCAGGCCGATAATCGGTAGCGACGATGCGGTGCACGAAATAATAATGTCGTAGTTACCGAGTTCTGTGGGCAAGTCGGCTAAGCGCAGCGCTTGTCCGCTGAACCGATGCGCCAGTGTTTCCGCACGCTCAAGGGTACGGTTGGCAACGGTCAGACTTTTGGGGTTTTGTGCGGCAAAGTGCGTAGCGCATAATTCGATCATTTCGCCAGCGCCGATAAACAGCACATTTTGACCTGAGACAGCATCAAAAATCCGTTCTGACATCCGTACCGCAGCAGCAGCCATTGATACGCTATGGGCACCGATTTGCGTCGTTGTTCGCACCTCTTTGGCAACGGCAAAAGTACGCTGAAACAATTGATGTAAATAGGTGCCAAGTCCGCCGACTGCCTCTGCGTGACGCACAGCGTCTTTCATCTGGCCCAGAATTTGCGCCTCACCCAACACCATCGAATCCAATCCTGAGGCGACCCGAAACGCGTGCCGTACCGCATCGCCATGCGGCAACGTATACAAATGCGGGCGCAGATCGGCGTAAGAAAGGTGGTGATAGTGTGCCAGAAAGTGGGCGCTTGAATCAATCGCAGCGTCAATATCGCTGGGCCCGCTTGAGCCATTCAACGCATTGACAGTACCAGACAGGTTGCTGGCGGCATAAAGCTCAGTACGATTGCAAGTTGACAGAATTGCAGCTTCATCCGTGAGGCCGGATGTGCCATTGTTACTAAACCATGTGCGGGCTGCGGTTACCGCCTGACCAATCTGGTCAGCAGGAAAGGCCACCTGTTCGCGCAGTGAAACGGGCGCGGTGGTGTGGTTGAGTCCGACGGCTAGCAAGTGCATTTGGGTAGTAGCTCAGGAGGAAAGAATGGTAAAAATGGCGAATTTTACTAACTCGCCATTATACGCCTGAGTTGTCCCTAACAATTTTCAGCAGAAATCAGGATCGGCAGGGGGCTAAATTTCCATGCCCCCTGCACAATCGCTTATTCCCTCATTGTACTTTCGACCGAAAGTCCTCTGACCTCGTTGTTTATGCCAGCTTCGATGTTGGCATTTGTTAGATTTAATTACTGCTATCGATGTACAGTTTCTTAGCTGTGTGTGGTTTGGTGGTGGTGTCGACACACATAGTCACTGTTTGCCCAGCGAGAAACGCCATTCTGGCTATTTGCGGGATTCGTTTTACATCGAGGTCCGCTTGTGGGGTGGCGCTCAAAGCGAATAGTTCTGGAGGTGGAAATTGATATAGAGCGCCCCTGTCATCAATAATGTAACTGTATAGCGACTTAGTACTGCTATCACCATATTGAGCGATTGAAAAATTGGAAACGACACTTCCCTTTTCCTGAAGGCAGGATAACTTGAAATAGCTTTCTGAAGTTCCGACGACAGAATCGGAAGGCATCTCCAATGGTATGGAGCCAGGTGCGACGGTGACGGACGAGACAGAACCGGATGGCATCTCCAATGGTATGGAGCCAGGTGCGACGGTGACGGACGAGACAGAACCGG
>NZ_JBRIIQ010000023.1:0-50968 GCF_052976905.1 Glaciimonas sp. GG7
GTCTCCGACTCAGTAGTTCTATGCCGAGTACCACGGACAAGCACGAATCGATCGAGATGCCGGACCGCATCCTGATAGTCGTCGAGTATGGCTATTTTCATATTATTCCCTGCCAAAAAAGTGGAAAAAAGAAGTTCCTGCGACGATCTCGTAATAAAGCAACGGCTTACGTAAAACCATAAATTCCTTACTACATTAGTTGGTTATTTTTACTACAAAACGCGTGTACAATAAATGCTTTCTTGCTATTAAAAACACAACATCTAGTCTGTGAACAGATGAAAAGATAACTTAATCTTAACAAAGCATTATTCCACTTCCCGTTCATTTCGGCATCGGTTGCCACTGAATTTAACGCTCGAATTTAGACCCTATTTGACACCTTAATTGTTCGACGACAGCCAGGGCCTCAGTATCGCCCGGTTGCCCCCACCCAATAAGGCGCAACAAGCATTTTTTCTTTTGGAGACAGCACCATGAATTTTCCTCAATTCAAACCCCGGTTCGCACCTGATTCCATTGCGACCATCAACCCGCCGGCCTACGTCAAACAGCAAAAGCTCATCACCTGGGTCAGCGAAATCGCTGCACTGACGCAACCGGACAGCATCCATTGGTGCGACGGCTCGCAAGAAGAATACGATCGTCTATGCGCCGACATGGTCGCCGCCGGCACGATGAAAAAACTCAATGCAACCAAACGCCCGAATAGCTATCTGGCTTGCTCCGATCCATCGGACGTGGCACGGGTCGAAGATCGCACCTTCATCTGCTGCGCCAACAAAGAAGACGCAGGACCGACCAATAACTGGACCGATCCGGCCGAGATGCGCACGACGCTAAACGGTTTGTTCGCCGGTTGCATGCAAGGCCGCACACTGTATGTCGTCCCTTTTTCGATGGGGCCTCTGGGCTCATCAATTGCGCATATCGGCGTTGAACTATCGGATTCGCCCTACGTCGCAGTCAACATGCGCATCATGACGCGCATGGGCAAAGCGGTCTACGACGTGCTGGGTGAAGACGGCGACTTTGTGCCATGCGTGCACACCGTTGGGGCGCCCTTGCAAGCGGGTCAAAAAGATGTGGCCTGGCCATGCAACCCGACCAAATATATCGTCCACTATCCTGAAACTCGCGAAATCTGGTCCTACGGTTCCGGCTATGGCGGCAACGCTTTACTCGGCAAAAAATGCTTCGCGCTCCGTATCGCCTCCACCATGGGCCGTGACGGCGGCTGGCTCGCTGAACACATGCTGATTCTGGGTGTGGAGTCGCCTGCCGGTAAAAAGCATTACATCGCCGCCGCGTTTCCCTCGGCCTGCGGTAAAACCAATTTTGCGATGCTCATCCCCCCAACCGGTTTTGAGGGCTGGAAAGTCACCACCATCGGCGACGATATCGCCTGGATCAAACCCGGTTCGGATGGCCGCTTGTATGCGATCAATCCGGAAGCCGGTTATTTTGGCGTCGCCCCCGGCACCAACGAAAAAACCAATTTCAATTGCATGGCCTCGATGCGTGAGAACACCATCTTCACCAATGTCGCCCTGACTGACGATGGCGATGTCTGGTGGGAAGGCATGACCAAAGAAGCGCCAGCGCATCTGATCGACTGGCAAGGAAAAGACTGGACGCCAACAATTGCCAAAGAAACCGGTGCCAAGGCCGCCCATCCCAACGCCCGCTTTACGGTCGCTGCGACCCAAAATCCGGTCATCGATGCGGCGTGGGACGATCCGGCTGGTGTACCGATTGCGGCCTTCATCTTCGGCGGCCGTCGCTCCACCACCGTCCCGCTGGTAACCGAAGCCCGTAACTGGGTCGAGGGCGTGTATATGGCAGCAACGATGGGCTCTGAGACCACGGCAGCGGCGGTCGGTCAGCAAGGTATCGTGCGGCGTGATCCGTTTGCGATGCTGCCCTTCATCGGCTACAACATGAGCGACTATTTTCAGCATTGGCTCAATATGGGTCGCAAGATTGCCGCCTCACCCGCAGAAATCCCGAAGATTTTCTGCGTCAACTGGTTCCGCACCGATGCCGAAGGCAAGTTCGTCTGGCCCGGTTTTGGCGACAATATGCGGGTCTTGAAATGGATGCTGGATCGGCTCGACAATAACGCCGGCGGCGTTGAGCATTTGTTTGGTACCACGCCACGGTTTACTGATCTGCAATGGGATGGGCTTGATTTCACCGAGCAGCAATTCGATCAGATCACCTCCATCGACCCCGCCGCATGGCAGGCCGAAATCGCGCTCCATACCGAATTATTCGAGAAGCTGAAATATCATTTGCCGCGGGAGTTGGAAGAAGTGAAGGTCAAGCTGGAAAAACGGCTGGCGAACTAATCGCTTGAACTGATATTTTTTAAGCCAATCAATTCAAAAAGCGCAACTATTTTGTTGCGCTTTTTTATGCGCGCTTCACATTGCCCAGGCACCAAAAAAAACCCCACTTACGCCAAGCGCCAGTGGGGACAATCCATCCGGGGAGGATGGAGGAGACAATTCGGACATACGACCAACATTGCTTAAAACCAATACTTTAAAACGTAACAGTACGACAATTCGACACTAATTACTACCTGCCAATAATCGCAGCTCAGCAGCCAGATTCGGATGGCTGCGTGCGTGATCGTTTGCCATACGCCGTGCCAGCTTGCGACCCTTCATTTTGTTTTCTGCAATCCGGCGTTCCAACGACTTATGCGGCTTAATCAGCGCTAACGCTGCACGCCACATCCCGCGCAACAACGGTTTGAAAATGATACCGATGACCGTCGCGACACCCAATCCCAGGACGGGCCAGATCATTGCCGAGGCGATGGTTGCTATCGCTTGCAAGATTGGCTGATCAAACAAGACTATTTCAGTGGAGGAGGCTAATGTAAAAAGTGACATGATATTTGTTCGACTTATTGAATCTGTTCTTGCAACTTTGGCTTGCATTTTTTAATACAAATAACCATTAGCAATATTCAAGTTAAGAATAATAATGCTCTGCTGCAGCGCAGTATATTATGACGATCCTTAGCGATCCAATGGTGAATGCGGATATCTGTTATGCGCTCGGCGCATAGCGCCATGCGCTATGAGAATAGCATTAACATTATTGTCTTTAAACAACATTTCCAGAGCATAATAATGCAGACCGCTTTCTCTTCTGGCTGATAAATGTGATATGAATGCGTTAACGGCTACCGCTTGACAGTTATAAACTTTTTCAATGCACCGCATTTTGAAACATCGGCAATATTGCGAAAATGCATCACGATCAAACCAGTATCAAAAAATGAATCCCAACAACTAACATTGGTCCACCCTACATATGAGTTTCTTGACGCTTGATTTGAATTTACTGCGCGTATTCGACGCAATAATGACCGAGCAAAATCTCACGCGGGCGGCTAACCGCCTCGCCATGACGCAACCGGCGGTATCGAACGCCTTAAAACGGTTGCGCTACTCACTCAAGGACGAGTTGCTCATCCGCACCGCCCACGGCGTCAAACCAACCCAATACGCAGAAGAACTCTGGCCTTCGGTACGGCGTGCCCTGACCGATCTGGAAACCGCCATTACGCCGGAAACGTTCGATGTTTCACGCGCCCAAACCACGTTTCAAATGGCTATGGCCGACGCGACCGCGGCGCTCTGGTTACCGTCTCTGGTCCGCACTATCGAGCGCGAAGCGCCGCAGCTCAATATCAGGATGGTGCCCCTGACCACACGCGATCCGCGCCAGATGTTGATGCGCGGGGATGTGGATCTGGCGGTAGGATTTTTTCCGGGCGTGACAGCGCAACTATCAGGCAGTCAGACCACTTCAGCGTCACCGGTCCATCATGAGCGCTTATATACGGGCCACTATGTTTGTGTGATGCGTAAAGGGCATCCGTTAGCGCAAGCGCCCCTGACCGTCGATAGCTATTGCAATGCCCATCACTTGCTGGTCAGTTTTTCTGGCCGTGCGCACGGTTTAATCGAAGAAATCCTCGTCGGCATGCATCGCAAACGACGCATTTTGCTCACCGTGAATCAGTTTTTTACCGCTGGCAAAGTCGTCGCCAGCTCCGACCTGATCACTGTATTGCCGCGTCATCTGATCGATTCAACCGGCATGACCGACGTGCTAGTCGCATGCGAACTCCCATTTCCGACGCCCGCCGTCGATGTCGACATGCTCTGGCACGAGCGTGATGCACGCAACCCGGCACACAAATGGTTGCGCGCCCATCTGGCGGCGACAGCGCATGCGAAATTTAGTGAACTCAGCGTCGAATAACGCCAAAAAACTATGCGCGCTGAAACGCCGCCAGCTCCCGATATTGCTGTTCTAACCGCTGTGGGATGGCCGCGTAAATCGGCCACAACTTCTTGTAGATCGCCACATTCGCAGGGTTCGGCACATGCCGATGGGTCGAGCCAACCATCTCGGCAATCGCGTCCAACGACGTAATCCGCCCCAACGCATACAGGCCTAAAACCGCCGCGCCGAGGCAGGATGACTCCACGCTTTCCGGCACCACCACTTCGCGATCGAAAATATCGGCCATCATTTGCCGCCACAGTGCCGAGCGCGCAAAACCGCCGGTGGCCATCATGCGCCGGGTCGGGCCAATCAATTCCTCAACGGCTGGCAAGATGCTATACAAGCTAAAAATCACGCCCTCCAGCGCCGCCCGTATCATCTGCGGTTTGCCGTGATGCATCGCCAGCCCAAAGAACGAGCCACGTGCATCGGCATTCCACAACGGCGCACGCTCGCCTGCCAGATAGGGATGAAACAGCAAGCCATCGGCACCGGGGCGGACCTGCTCTGCGATCTCCATCAAGACTTCGTAAGGATCACGCTCGGCCTGCCGCGCTTTAGCCGCCTCGTCAGTCGCCAACTCATCACGCACCCAGCGCAAAATACTGCCGCCATTGTTAATCGGCCCACCGACGACCCAATGCTTCTCGGTCAACGCATAGCAAAACGTACGCCCGCCCGGATCGGTGACCGGCGCATCGACCACGGTGCGCATCGCACCAGACGTGCCTATCGTGACCGCAACCTGCCCCGGCGCAATCGCATTGACCCCAAGGTTAGACAATACGCCGTCATTGGCACCGATGACAAACGGTGTCGTCGTCAACAATCCGAGTTGCTGCGCGAGCATCGGCGACATGCCGCTTAGCTGAAAAGTGGTCGGCACCAGACGCGATAATTGCCCTTGCGTAACGCCTGTTAATGCCAGCGCCCCGCTGTCCCACTCCAACGCACGCAGATTAAACATGCCGGTGGCCGAGGCGATGGAATGGTCCACCAACCACTGTCCGAACATACGGTGAAAGACGTATTCTTTGATCCCGACAAAACGCGCACTGCGTGAAAAAATAGCGGCATGATCGTGGCGTAGCCAGAGCAATTTACACAACGGCGACATCGGATGAATCGGCGTGCCGGTCCGCAAATAAATCGCGTGACCATCCATTTCCTGACGAATTTTGTTCGCCCATGCCCCCGCCCGGTTATCGGCCCAAGTAATACTGTTGGTGAGCGGCTGATCGTTCTCGTCCATCGCAATAAGGCTATGCATGGCGGCACTAAAAGAGACCAAAACAACCTGCTCCGGGCTTATCTGTGCCGCACTGATCGCTTGCGCAATCGTAGTCAATACAGCGGCGTAAATTTCTGCAGGATCCTGTTCTGCCATGTCGGCGACCGTGCTGAGCAATGGATATTCAACCGCATGCTGTGCGACCACCTGACCGGCAATCGTAAATAACACCGCCTTGGTGCTGGTGGTACCGATATCCACACCCAACATATATTGCTGAGCGTCCTGCGAGGGTTGAACCGACATGTTGCTTCCTTGGAGTGATGACCATCGATCAAAACATGCACGCCTGAGAGCGCAATTATTTTGAATAGAAAAGGGAGGGGGGAAAAAGAGGTGTTTCAACGCCAAATGATTAGCACGCAATTATACAAATTAAAATTGGCTAACCCTACCAAAAAAGATGAAAAATGCACTCTCAAAGCAGGTAATATCAAAGCTGTAGTCGAACAATATCAACGGGCAAAAATGAAAAAAAATTTACAAAACATATCCCAATAATGACTAAAATATCGACTCTGACAACGCGTTCGATCCCAAAAAACAACTCCCGGACCAACAAAAAATCGATCACCCCCACCCCGCCGGAAGCCATCACACTATTTTCCCCTCAACGCCGTGGGCGCGCGACAGGCAGGATCACGATTACCGACGTAGCAAAAGCCGCCAACGTCAGCCCGATGACGGTCTCGCGCACGCTGACTTCACCCGGACTGGTCCAACAAAAATCGCGTGACCGAATTAACGCCATTATCAAACAACTCGGGTATGTGCCGAATCAGGCAGCAAGCACGCTGGCCTCGGCCAAATCGCGTGTCATAGGCGTCATTGTCCCTTCTCTGACTAATGCGGTTTTTATCGATACCTTGTCCGGTATTCGCGATTGCCTGAGTCAAGCTGGATATCATTTCCTGATCGGTGAAAGTAACTATTCTTCCGATAAAGAAAGCGAACTGATCGCAACCTATCTGGCCCACGCCCCGGACGGATTTTTACTCACCGGTATTGAACAAAAAGAATCGGCAAGAGTGTTATTGGCGAACAACAACATTCCTGCCGTACGGATGTTCGATCTCAGTAAAAACGAAAATGATCTGACTGTCGGTTTTTCGCAAGAAAAGGCCGGTTACAACGTCGCCCGCCATTTTATTGAGCGCGGCTACAAACGCCCTGCATTTATCGCCGCTCAGCTTGATCCACGCGCCATGAAACGGCGTGAAGGATTTCGCAAAGGCTTGACCGAAGCCGGCCTCAATCCTAATTTTGAAGTCCTGTTACCGGTCGCATCGACGATAGAACTAGGTGCAGAATTACTGACAAAAATCCTGAAACAAACGCCTGATTGCGACGCCGTATTTTGTTGCAATGACGATCTGGCGCTCGGAGTCTTATTTGAATGCCAGCGGCGCGGGATCGCCGTGCCGTCCCAGATGGCGATTGCCGGTTTTAATGACCTGCCCTGGGCTGCGCACGCCAATCCGGCCATCACCACCATTGTCACGCCGCGCTACGATATTGGCTTCATCGCCGCCGAACTCTTACTGAAAACCCTCAAAGGCCGCCCCATCGAAAAAGCACGCATCGATCTGGGATTTGAACTGGCGGTACGCGGCAGTACCTGAGAAGCGCCATACAAAAAAAGCCATTCGGATACAAATAGTGACTTACACGATGCGGCGGCGCTGAACTTTAGCGCCGCCGCTTTGTCATTCAAATCGGCTATGTTCATGCCATGAATGAACTTTTTGCGCACTTATCGCTGAAAGAATAAATATCTATGAGGATTGTTAACCCTATCGTCAATACAACGATCATTTCCGTTGCCCTCGCCAGTTCTGCTTACGCCAAAACCGTCGATCCCATCAAACCAGCAACGCCCCCTTCTCTGCCTATGACCGCCATCACCGATCTCGATACACTGCTTGCCTCGATGAGCCCATCCGCAAGCCCCGGCTTATTTGTCTTTGTAACTGTCCCGCATGCCAGTTACGGTGCGTATGCGGCGTTAGCGCCCATCGGATCGTTTCAGGAAAAAGAAGGATTAACGCTGATTTTAGATAAAAAAACAGCGGATGAGGCCAAGCTAGCCTACGAAGGGACATTCACCATGATTACGCTCAATGTCCACTCCAGTCTTGCCGCTGTCGGACTAACGGCCGCGGTTGCCACCGCACTGACAAAGTCCGGCATTAGTGCCAACGTCATTGCCGCCTATTTCCATGACCATGTCTTTGTCCCATCGGCGCGCGCCGATGATGCTTTGGCGGCTTTAACCGGGCTAACCCAAGGTCACGCCAACAAACTAGCTCAGTAAAGCCAACCTTAGCAGCCTGATGAATACGGGGCGCTCGCGCCCCTTCACATTTCTCACCGAATCGGCAAGCGCGTAGTGTGCTTAATTTCCTCCATCACTGCATAAGTATGCGTCTCCCGCACACCCTTTAATTGCAGCAACGACTTCCCTAAAAATTCGCGGTAAGCATTCATGTCCTTGACCCGCGCCTTCACCAGATAATCAAAGCCGCCAGCCACCATGTGGCACTCCAGCACCTCAGGAATGACCTGCACGCTTTTGCTAAAGGCATCAAACACTTCCGGAGTGGTCCGATCCAGCACCACTTCAATAAACACTAGCAACGCCACATCGAGCAACTGCGGATTAAGTTGCGCCGTGTAATGCAAGATATACCCAGCATCCTGCAACTTGCGCACGCGCTCTAAACAAGCCGCAGGGGACAGGTTTACCCGTCCCGATAAATCGACATTCGATATCCGACCATCGTTCTGTAACTCCGAGAGAATTCTTTTACTGATTTTGTCGAGCATGGTGGTCATTTCCAGAAAAATTTTATTCGGTTAAATTTTCTCAATGGTAAGAAAGTTTTGATAGACCCCAGTATTACCAGAATAAATCCATCTTAATGACGCCTACAATCGGTCGATTCGAGAATATTAAGCAATTTGAGTAATTCTACCTGTTTTGCCCTCCATTTCATTGCATCTTTAACCATTTTGAGACCGCCACCATGCCGACGCAATCCTTGCAGACTTCCTCTTTGGATGCCACCACGCTTAGTGCTACGCATAGTGCAGCGCTTTCTGCTCCCACTACTGCTGCATTCACTGGGGCATTTGCGACGTTCAACGCCGAAGTCATGCGCGATCCGTCACCCTTACGCGCGGCTATTACCGCCGCCTGGCGTCGCGATGAATCACTAGCCGTGCAATGGTTGCTGGGAATGGTCAAGGATAGCCCGAGCGCGCATGCGGCAAGCCAAGCTCTGGCACGCAAGTTGGTGCAATCCGTGCGCGAAAAACGCACCCGCGCCTCCGGTGTTGATGCCTTGATGCATGAATTCTCATTGTCGTCAGAAGAGGGCGTCGCGCTCATGTGTCTGGCCGAGGCCTTATTGCGCATTCCCGATCATCAAACCGCAGATCGCCTGATCGCCGACAAAATCAGCAAAGGCGATTGGCGACGTCATCTGGGCGAGTCACCATCGATGTTCGTCAATGCCGCCACCTGGGGCTTGCTCATCACCGGCAAACTGGTCAGCACCAACAGCGAGCGGGGACTCGGTTCCGCCCTGACCAAACTAATTACCAAAGGCGGCGAACCGCTTATCCGCAAAGGCGTCGATGTCGCCATGCGCATGCTGGGCAATCAGTTCGTCACCGGACAAACCATCGATGAGGCGCTCAAAAACAGCCGCGAAAACGAAAAACGCGGTTATCGCTATTCCTACGACATGCTAGGCGAGGCAGCTTTGACCGAAGAAGACGCCCGCGCCTATTTCGCCTCCTACGAGACCGCCATCCACGCCATCGGCCGCGCCTCTGCCGGACGTGGCATCAAAGACGGACCGGGTATCTCGGTCAAATTATCGGCGCTGCATCCGCGATATTCCCGCGCCCAGCAACAACGCACACTGACCGAACTATTGCCACGCCTGAAGCAATTGCTATTACTGGCGAAACACTATGACATCGGCCTCAATATCGATGCCGAAGAAGCAGATCGTCTGGAACTCTCGCTCGATTTGATGGAAGCGCTGGCGTTTGATCCTGAACTGGCCGGTTTTCAAGGTCTCGGTTACGTGGTGCAGGGCTATCAAAAGCGCTGCCCGTTCGTGATCGATTATCTGGCCGATCTGGCGCGTCGCAGCGGTCAAAAGTTTATGGTGCGACTGGTCAAGGGCGCGTATTGGGATGCCGAAATCAAACGCGCGCAAGTCGACGGCATGCCCGGTTATCCGGTCTATACCCGTAAGATTTACACCGATGTGTCTTACCTCGCCTGCGCCCAAAAATTACTGACTGTCACTGATGTTATTTATCCACAATTTGCGACCCACAACGCCCACACACTGGCGACTATTTATAGCTGGGCGCAAGAAAAAGGAATCACCGATTACGAGTTTCAATGTCTGCATGGCATGGGCGAAACGCTCTACGATCAGGTCGTCGGAAAAGATAACCTGGACAAACCATGCCGGATTTATGCACCGGTCGGCTCGCATCAAACCTTGCTCGCTTATCTGGTGCGGCGCTTGCTCGAAAACGGTGCCAACTCGTCGTTCGTGAATCAAATTGTGGATGAAAATGTGTCCATCGACATGCTCATCGCCGACCCGCTGGAAGCAGCTCGCAAGCTGGGTGGTGAACCGCATGCCAATATCGTTCTCCCCCGCGCCCTGTATGGCGCAGAACGCAAAAATTCCGCCGGAATTGATCTCAGCAACGAAAATGTTTTGCGTGAGATTGACGCCGCATTTCAGCACTTTGGCAACAATCAATGGCAAGCCATGCCATTGATTGCCGAAGGGCGACATAGTGGTGACCGCGCCACCAAACTAGCCCAACCGATTCTCAATCCCGCCGATCATCGCGATGTTGTCGGTAGCGTCATCGAAGCCAGTGCTGAGGAAATTGAATACGCCCTGCATACCGCCACTTTTTATGCCATGGAATGGCAAGCAACCACGCCTGCCGAGCGCGCCGACATGCTCATGGCCGCTGCCGACCTGTTCGAAGAACATCAACTTGAATTCATTGCGCTAGCCATCCGCGAAGCCGGAAAATCACTACCGAATGGCGTTGCCGAAGTCCGCGAAGCGGTCGATTTTTTGCGCTACTACGCCGCCCAGATTCGTCCCACGCAAAACACGTCGGCGCTCGGCCCGGTGGTTTGTATTAGCCCGTGGAATTTTCCATTAGCCATTTTTGTCGGTGAAATCAGTGCATCGCTTGCCGCTGGCAATGTGGTGCTGGCGAAACCCGCCGAGCAAACACCGTTGATCGCAGCCCGGGCCGTACAACTATTGCATCAAGCCGGTATTCCACGCGCAGCCTTGCAATTACTGCCCGGGCAGGGTGACACCGTCGGGGCCAGACTGACAGCCGATGCACGCGTCAAAGGCGTAATCTTTACCGGCTCAACCGAAGTCGCCCAAATCATCAATCGCACGCTTGCCAAACGCGCAGTAGAAGAGGGTGTCGATCTGCCCTTTATTGCGGAAACTGGCGGCCAAAATGTCTTGATCATGGATTCCAGCGCCTTGCCCGAGCAAGTCGTAGTCGACGTGCTCAGTTCCGCCTTCGACAGTGCTGGTCAACGCTGTTCGGCATTGCGGGTGTTGTGTCTGCAAAACGATATTGCCGAGCGCACCATCCACATGCTCAAAGGCGCGATGCAAGAATTGCGGATCGGCAATCCCGACCGTCTGGTAACCGATATCGGCCCGGTCATCGATGCCGAAGCGCAAGCGCAATTGCTGGCCCACATCGCCAAAATGAAAACCACGGCAAAAGACTTTTTCCAACTACCGCTGTCCGCCGAACAAGATCACGGTACCTTTGTTGCACCGACCATGATTGAAATCGGCTCGCTAGCTGAATTGGAACGTGAAGTGTTTGGACCGGTGTTACACGTATTACGTTACACCCGTGCTGAATTACCGCAATTAATCGATGAAATTAACGCCAGTGGCTATGGTTTAACGCTTGGCGTCCATTCGAGGATTGATGAAACCATCGATTTCATCTCCCGTAGTGCGCACGTTGGAAATATCTATGTCAATCGTAATATCGTCGGCGCGGTGGTCGGCGTCCAACCGTTTGGCGGCGAAGGAAAATCAGGTACAGGACCCAAAGCGGGCGGCCCCCTGTATTTGAAACGTCTGCAAAAAGATCCCATCGTCAATTTGGGCGCGCACACCATCCATGAGGCCAACGCGACAGTACGCGCGGTGAGCGAAGAAACCTCCGCACTACAAGCATTATTAAGCTGGGCAAAAACCCATGGTCATCAACGTATAACAGCGCTAGGTCAGGAATATCTGCACCATAGCTGGCTGGGAACCTCAATGGTCTTGCCTGGACCCACTGGCGAGCGCAATACGCTGGCATTTGCCCCCCGTGGCGCAGTCTTATGTAGCGCCCAGACCGTGGCGATGATGCTTAATCAACTGGCCGCCGTGCTGGCAACGGGTAATACGCCGGTAATCGAAGCGTCGGCCTCAGCATTGATTCCGAGCGGATTGCCACCGTCTGTACGCGCATCGATACAGATTGTCGACTCCGTCAATAGCAATGATGCCAGCGCCATCGCACTGCATCTGGCTTTGGTCGATAACGCTGATCTGGCACGCTTGCACCCTTTACTGGCAGCCCGCGACGGTGCATTGGTGCCAGTGCTGGGAACATCTGAATCTGTACCGATTCCGCTCTGGCGATTAGTCGCTGAACGGGCTTTGTGCGTCAATACGACAGCGGCGGGGGGAAATGCCAGTTTGATGACGTTGGAAGCGTAATTTCAAATAGGTGAGGTTTTCTGCTTTTGCTTGGTAGCAGCCTTGCACTATTATTTTTTGCATCGTTTTTGGGGCCTCGTAGATGACGATGGCCCTTTTTTTATGCCTACAGCCCACTTTGCAAGCGAGTCCTCCTTCAATAACGCGCCAGAGAGTGCTGAAATCGGACCGTGTCAGCCCTTGCGAGATAAATACCATCGGTGCTCTATCAAACGTCAGTAATGCCGTGGCGGGCGTTCTGGCGAAAATAAACGACAGATTGATTCAAGCCGGGAAAGTAGGGATTGGCACAACATCCCCTCAGATCAGCTCTACACGCCGCTGGCGGCATTACACCTCCGTTTCCAGAGCGTTGAATGCGCATGAGATTTAAAAGCCGCTAGCGGGCTCTCGTTTGAGATTATGGCTGCCTCGAACATAAAAACCAGTCAAGAAATCGATTGTTCTTTTCTCAAGCTTAAATCGATGATCCTACATTTAGCCCCATGGTTGACGCATTAGTTGGCAAGCGGCTGGCCTGTTGCACAACCCGGCACGACCTCCTTTATCCTGTCCTCAACGCACAAAGACCGACTTTCACCCCTGTTTTTTAGAACGTTCATTCCTCATACAACGCGGTTTACTGGGTAATTTCGGACTTTGCGCCACCGATACCGAAAAACACCGCTCAAACATTCACCGCTATTTGCGCTCCTTTTCTGGCATATCAACGCGCCGGTTCTGTTTACCCAGGCCTGCATTTCATCATGCATTCAGCGCCAAATGTGGATAAGTCTGTGGATATCCCATGTATACGATGGGGATATCACCTATTTTTTTAGCACGCATTTTTTTGTTCAACAGCTATCCATTGTTGATACAGCGTTTACTCAAAGGTTATTCAAACGGCAAATGCTTGTTTACAAATGATTTTTAACTCTTATCCACAGAAAGAACAGTCGTTAACTATTATTACTATTTATATTTTTCAATCATTAACTAAAACAAATAAAAGCGGTTTTTTCTAAAAATTCGCCGGATAAAGTCCTCTTAAAAGATAAGATTCTTTAAAAATCAGACCTGAACCCTAGGTTTTCACGCTGTTTTATAAAACACCAGCCAAAATCCCCCGTATCAACGCCCTTGTTTTAAAGCTTCTTTTGAAAAAATTCTGCATCCAATACCGTTTGAGCAGCCTGTAGACACCTATTTTCAATCACAACATTGCCCTTAAAATCGTTCTGGCAGCCTGTGCCTCGACTTAACTGTCGTAAATCCGCTATTTTCAGACTCAAAATCACGATTTTGTGGATAACTCTGTGAATAACAATGGGATAAATTGTGACTAGCATCCTATTTATCCCCGCTCCTCTTTTTTATGCAATCACTATGCGCTTTCAGTACAGTCATTCGCGTGCTCTTATCCAATCTATAAGCGTTTGTTTACAAAAAGAAAAGCTGCGTTATCCACAGAAAATAGGGTTGTTTACTATCACTACTATTTATGTATATAAACAAGTAAACAAAACAGAAGAAGAAGCTTGAAAAATGGCTGGCTATTTGAGTCGTCTAAGATCTTTTAACATCGCTTTCAAAAAAATCCCCGCAAAAATAAGCAGATAGCTATTGTAAAAAAACAGAAAACCTTCTTTCTAAAAACATCAACATCATTATTTTTTTCAAGTGCTATTTCATCTGTGGATAAGTCTTTGGATATGCTGAAGGACAGTTTGTGAATAACGCTTCGAAAACGACAATTTAATTTTTTATCCACTCTCCCAGGTTAACAAACTTACCGTATAAATAGCCATTTATACGGTAAGTAAGTAGTTATTTATAAAGGGAATTAATGGGTTATCCACAGAAAATCAGGGTGTTTACTATTACTACTATTTATATATATAAATCTATAAATTAAACACAGGAAAGAAAAATGCAGAAAAGAGCATTGTTTAAGCATCTTAAAAGTAAAAAAACGAAGGTTTATTACCCAATAAAACTATGTTTCACGTATCTTTGGAGCAATACATTTTTTTTAAAAAAATAAAAACCTTCTTCAAGCCTTTCTTGGTAAGTTCCTAGTAAGTAAGAAAGTAGATAAGTACATGGAAAAACAAAGAACAAGAACGATAAAAGGATGACAAATGGAAGTTGTGGGCAAATATGACTACGTCATCGTCGGTGCAGGCACTGCCGGTTGTGTATTAGCCAACAGATTGACTCGAGATCCCAAAGTAACGGTGTTGTTAATTGAGGCTGGCGGTAAAGACGATTACCTCTGGATACATATTCCGGTTGGTTATCTGTATTGCATCAATAATCCACGTACTGATTGGTTATATCGGACCGAAGCAGATGTCGGATTGAATAATCGTAGTTTGCTTTATCCGCGTGGCAAGGTTTTGGGTGGATCTTCCTCAATCAACGGGATGATTTATATGCGTGGTCAGGCTCGGGATTACGATCAATGGGCAGCAATGACCGGCGACGACAGTTGGCGTTGGGAAAATGTATTGCCGACATTTAAGAAAAGTGAAGATCACTACGACGGGGCCAGTGCTTTTCATGGGGCAGGAGGAGAATGGCGTGTAGAAAAGCAACGTTTGTCGTGGCAAATTCTGGATGCTTTTCGCGATGCTGCTGCTGAAAGTGGGATTCCTAAAATCGATGACTTCAATCAAGGTGACAACGAAGGCGTCAGTTATTTCGACGTGAATCAAAAACGCGGAATACGCTGGAATGCCTCCAAAGCTTTTTTGCGCACGGCAGCTACGCGTCGCAATCTGGAAATCATGACCGGTTGTCAGGTTAAACGACTACAAATCGATGCCGGTGAAAATGGGCTGGAATGCAAAGGCGTTGCCTTTTTTGGCGGTGGAAAAGAGTGGTTTGCCGAAGCGGAAAAGGAAGTTTTATTGTGCGCCGGGGCCGTAGGTTCTCCGCATATTTTGCAATTATCCGGCGTCGGTCCGGCAGCGCTTTTACAACAACATCAAATTCCGGTATTAGTCGATGCGCCTGGCGTTGGTGAAAACTTGCAGGATCATTTACAAATACGGATGGGCTTTAAAGTTACGGGCGTAAAAACCTTGAACGTGATGGCCAACAACTGGTTGGGAAAAATGAAGATCGGCATGGAATATTTGTGGTCGCGCAGCGGCCCGATGTCGATGGCACCGTCGCAATTAGGGGCTTTTGCGAAATCCGATCCGACCCAGGAAACAGCCAATCTTGAGTACCACGTTCAGCCATTATCGCTAGAAAAATTCGGCGATCCTTTGCACAGTTTTCCGGCATTTACAGCCAGTGTGTGTAATTTGCGACCCACTTCACGCGGGCATATTCGGCTCGCTTCAGCAGATCCTTTTGTCGCCCCAAAGATCACTTTAAATTACCTTGCAACAGAAACTGATCGTCAAGTTGCGGCGGCGTCGGTGACACTCACACGCAAAATTGCAGCAGCGCCGGCACTACAAAAATATGCGCCGCAAGAGTTCATGCCGGGACTGAAATATCAAACCGAAGACGAATTAATTCGTGCTGCAGGGGAGGTCGGAACGACTATTTTTCATCCGGTTGGAACCTGTAAGATGGGTAAAGTTAGTGATAAATTAGCAGTAGTTGATAGTAAATTACGTGTAATTGGCGTAAGTAAATTACGGGTGGCAGATGCTTCTGTGATGCCCACTATTACGTCTGGTAATACCAATTCGCCGACCTTGATGATTGCTGAAATGGCGGCGAAATTCATTATGGATAAAGCTATTTAACGCATATTGTTTGAGCGATTTGTTGCGCTATTTGGTTTTAGTACAACTACGTATTGCTGGGATTTGTTCTCCTCTGTACTATCTACAACACATAATAATCAAACAATAATTTGGTAATACTGGCAGTCCTTATTACATACATAAAAAATACAAGGAGACCGGATGAGCGACATCATCTTGGAAACAAAAAATCTGACCAAAGAGTTCAAAGGTTTTACTGCCGTCAACAACGTCAATTTGCAGGTTGAGCGTGGACATATCCATGCTTTGATCGGTCCGAATGGCGCTGGTAAAACAACTTGTTTCAATTTGCTGACGAAATTTCTGGTACCGACTTCGGGCCAGATTTTATTCAATAATCGTGACATTACTGCAGCGGCTCCGGCCCAAATTGCGCGGCAGGGGATTATTCGTTCGTTTCAGATTTCTGCTGTTTTTCCGCATTTAACGGTGATCGAAAATGTTCGTATCGGCTTGCAGCGCACGCTGGGTACGTCATTTCATTTCTGGAAAAGTAGCAAGAGTCTGGCGTCATTACGGGATCGTGCGATGGCCTTACTTGCAGAGGTCGATTTGACTGAATTTGCCGATACTTTGACTGTGGATTTGCCGTATGGCCGCAAGCGTGCTTTGGAAATCGCGACAACCTTGAGCATGGAACCTGAGCTGATGTTGCTCGATGAGCCGACCCAGGGCATGGGCCACGAAGACGTTGATCGCGTTACTGCGTTGATCAAGAAAGTATCGGTTGGCCGGACCATTTTAATGGTTGAACACAATATGGGCGTGGTCTCAGGCATTTGCGACAAGATCAGCGTGTTGCAACGCGGTGCGGTACTGGCCGAGGGCCGCTACGCAGAAGTATCGACCAATCCGTTGGTGATGGAAGCCTATATGGGTACAGAGGCTACAGCATTAGAAGGAGCGCATTGATGACAATGCCATCGGTTATTTCTCCGCCTGAGAGCGTCACGCGTACGCCAATTTCATCTAACGTTACACCTGCTTTGAGTATCAGCAATCTGCAAGCCTGGTATGGCGAATCGCATATTTTGCATAACGTCAATCTGACCGTCAATCCCGGTGAAGTGGTAACGCTACTGGGCCGTAATGGTGCTGGCCGGACCACCACGATGCGCGCCATTATGGGATTAACTGGCACGCGAAAAGGGTCAATTCAAATCAACGGTGTCGAAACAATTGGTTTGCCGACGCATAAAATTGCCCATCTTGGTGTTGGCTATTGCCCTGAAGAACGCGGTATATTTTCGTCGCTTTCAACCGAAGAAAATCTACTCTTGCCGCCGTCGGTATCGAAGACCGATAAGGGCATGTCCATCGCTGAAATTTACGCGATGTTTCCGAATCTGGAGGAGCGCAAAAACAGTCAGGGAACGCGCTTGTCTGGTGGTGAACAACAGATGCTGGCGGTGGCGCGCATATTACGTACTGGTGCACGTTTATTGTTGCTTGATGAAATTTCAGAAGGCTTGGCACCAGTGATTGTGCAAGCCTTGGCGCGCATGATTTTGATGTTAAAAGCGAATAGTTACACCATTATTATGGTTGAGCAGAATTTTCGTTTTGCTGCACCTCTGGCGGACCGGTTTTATGTGATGGAACACGGGCAGATTGTGGAGACTTTTGAGGCTGCACAATTGCAAGAAAAAATGCCGGTATTGAATACGTTATTGGGTGTATAAAAACGCTCATTTATAAGTAGTAAAAAAAGTAGTAAAAATGGAGAAGACATTGAATACAACATTCAAAGTATTAACACTCGCCGTCGCGAGTGCAGTAGCGTTTGCTATAGCCGCACCGGCATCAGCGCAAATTTCTGGCGACACCGTCAAAATCGGTTTTATCACCGATATGTCGAGCGTGTATTCTGATATTGACGGCCCTGGCGGAGTTGAAGCAATCAAGATGGCGATCGCTGATATGGGTGGCGCTATTAACGGCAAAAAAATTGAATTAATCGTCGCAGATCATCAAAACAAAGCAGATATTGCATCGAGCAAAGCGCGTGAATGGTTTGATCAGCAAGGCTTGGATATGTTGATCGGCGGGACCAATTCCGGCGCTGCACTGGCGATGGCAAAAATTGCTTCTGAAAAGAAAAAACCGTTCTTTGCTATTGGTGCAGGCAGCACCCGTTTGACCAATGAAGAATGCACACCTTACACGGTACATTACGCCTATGACACATACGCGTTGGCAAACGGGACCGGCTCGGCAGTGGTCAAGCAGGGCGGTAAAAGCTGGTATTTCCTGACCGCCGATTATGCGTTTGGAAACTCGCTGGAAAAAGATACAACGGCAGTGGTAAAAGCCTCTGGCGGGACCGTTCTGGGTGCGGTCAAGCATCCTTTGAATGCGTCTGATTTTTCTTCCTTTTTGTTGCAGGCTCAGGCTTCGAAAGCCCAAATTATTGGCTTGGCAAATGCTGGCGGTGACATGATTAATGCGGTCAAGGCGGCCAATGAATTTGGTGTGACCAAGACGGCAAAATTGGCTGGTTTGCTGGTGTTTATTAACGATATTCATTCGCTGACATTGAAGCAAACGCAAGGCATGTATTTAACCGATAGCTGGTATTGGGATCAGGACGATGCATCGCGCGCATGGGCAAAACGGTATTTTTCTAAAATGAAAAAAGAGCCATCGAGTTTGCATGCTGCTGACTATTCGGCGGCGATGCAATATCTGATGGCGGTGAAAACGATAGGCACGGATGATGGCGACAAAGTCATGACCCAATTGCGCAAAGAAAAATTCACCGATATGTACACCAAGAATGCTTATTTGCGTCCGGATGGTCGTGTAGTGCATGACATGACGTTGTATCAGGTTAAAGCACCGGCAGACTCCAAATACCCTTGGGATTATTTGACAAAAGTCGAGACGATTCCAGCGGAAAAAGCGTTTATGCCGAAAGCAGATTCTAAGTGCGTGGCCTGGAAATAAGTCCCCGCAATCTCCCTGTTTAAATTAGTCCGACACCGACGGTGCGTTGTGTTCGTAGTCAATACGCACAATGCACCGTTGTGTCTTTTAATGATGCATCACTGATCGATATTCGCCTGCCGTCTTGGTACCTTAAAGCCGACAATCCCGTGTGGTATCGAAAGTGATTTTTTGATGACAAAGCTATGGAATTATTCGGCATTCCCCTCCAGGCCTTGATGAGCCAGCTCTTGCTGGGTCTGGTCAACGGCTCGTTTTATGCGATGTTATCGCTAGGCCTTGCGGTCATCTTCGGCCTGCTTAATGTGATTAACTTTGCGCATGGCGCGTTGTACATGATGGGCGCATTTTTAGCCTGGATTGGATTGACGTATTTCAATTTGAATTATTGGGTCATGCTGATCCTTGCACCACTCATCGTAGGTGTATTCGGCATCATTATTGAAAAGACGATGCTGCGCTGGTTATACAAGCTTGATCATTTATACGGTCTGCTGTTGACCTTCGGGATCACGCTGATGGTGGAGGGTGTTTTCCGCTCGTTTTATGGCGTGTCAGGTCAGCCATTTTCGGTGCCGGATATGTTGAGCGGTGCAACCGATGTCGGCTTTATGATGTTGCCTAACTATCGTGCCTGGGTGGTGTTTGCTTCGTTGACTGTGTGTTTTTCGACCTGGTTTGTGATTGAGAAAACCAAGCTCGGTGCGTATTTGCGGGCCGGTACCGAAAACCCAAAACTGGTCGAGGCGTTCGGGATCAACGTGCCATTGATGGTGACGCTGACCTACGGCTTCGGCGTCGCTTTAGCGGCCTTTGCCGGGGTGCTGGCGGCGCCTGTAATCCAAGTGTCGCCACTGATGGGTTCTAACCTGATTATCGTCGTCTTCGCCGTGGTGGTCATTGGCGGCATGGGCTCGATCATGGGCTCGATTTTGACGGGCTTGGGGTTAGGGGTGATTGAGGGCTTGACCCGAGTGTTTTATCCCGAGGCGTCGGCGACCGTGGTGTTTATCGTCATGGCAATCGTATTAATGATTCGCCCGGCAGGTTTGTTTGGTAAAGAAAAATAGTCGGAGACATAAATAATGAAAACCAGCATGAATAAAAACCTTCTGTATGGCGTGATATTGCTGGCGGCAATCGCGGCACCGTTCGGTATTTATCCCGTATTTTTGATGAAAATATTGTGCTTTGCGTTGTTTGCCTGTGCTTTTAATTTGTTGATCGGTTTTACCGGCTTGCTGTCGTTTGGGCATGCGGCTTTTTTTGGCGGAGCCGGTTATGTTGCCGGGTATGCCTTAACTAAACTTGGTTTGCCGTTAGAAGCCGGGTTGATATTGGGGACACTGGCGGGAGCGCTCATCGGATTAGTGATGGGTAGTCTGGCGATTCGGCGACAGGGGATTTATTTCACGATGATCACGCTGGCGTTGGCGCAGATGGTGTATTTCGTTTGCTTGCAAGCGCCGTTCACGGGGGGCGAGGATGGTTTGCAGGGCGTTCCGCGCGGGAAGTTATTGGGCTTGATCAGTCTTGAGAGCGATCTGACTTTGTATTACGTGGTGCTGGCGATTGCGGCGTTGGCGTTTGCGTTGATTGTGCGCACGATCAATTCGCCATTCGGTCAGGTGTTAAAGGCGATCAAGGAGAATGAACCGCGTGCGATTTCGCTGGGCTACGATGTTGATCGCTATAAATTGCTGGCCTTTGTATTGTCGGCAGGGTTGACGGGTCTGGCCGGTGCCACCAAGACCGTGGTGCTGGGCTTTGAGACGCTTACAGACGCGCATTGGACCATGTCTGGTCTGGTGATACTGATGACGTTGGTGGGCGGTCTTGGGACGCTCACAGGACCGATCGTTGGTGCGGTGATTATCATTGTTCTGGAAAATAAACTAGGCGATATCGGTAGCTGGTTGGCGACGGTGACGCACATTGAATGGTTTAGCGGTTTGGGTGAATCGGTGACGATCGTGACCGGGTTTATTTTTATCGTCTGCGTGCTGGCGTTTCGGCGTGGAATTGTTGGCGAAATTGGGGCATTGTTTAAGCGTGTGCGACGTGCCTGAGTAGTTTGATTTGCTTGATGCAAAGCCCGTACAGCGAACCTGTACGGGTTTTTTTATGTGTGGGAGGCCATCGCAAAGGGTGGTTTGCCGCCTTGTCTGATAACCTCAACTTTAATGCCGAGACAGGCTTGCACAATCTGCGCGTCATCGTGCGCTCCGGTGTGTCCTGGGCCAGCAGCGTGCCATCAGTTAGCCATGCCAGTTAGTGGGTATAACGTGCGGCCAGATTGGGATCATGCATGATCGCCAGCACGCCAACATTTCATTTGCAAGCCAGCCTTTTTAGCGTGGTCAGCATTTGATCCTGATGCGCATAAATGTTGCGCTTCGGCCTCGCCTAAGAGCATGACATTGAGCGCTGCGGAATGGCTTGTGTTCGGGTGACGCCAAACTAGCGCATTAAGCCGAAAAATTGATGCGTGTCGCTCATGTCGTGCCAGGCCGACTGAAAACCTGCGCTGTCGATCTCAGCGTCTGGCGTTTCGGGAACCGCAGGCGTGGCGGGCAAGACGGTGAAACCGGCTTGCTGATTGGTGTCGCGCCAGCGTGCACGCTGTGTTCGCGTAAAAATATTTTATGGACTGCGCTGTCATTGCGGCTCAGGGCCATGACGGGACCGAGCTGCGGGACTTCTTCGAAGAGGTTGATGGAGTCTGGTTTGAGGCGGATGACCTCCGCCCCATCGCTACCTATGCAGGCGGCGAGCGCTTCGCCTTCAGAGATGCCGATGGCGGCAGCAGCATCCCGATTGCGCAATTTTTGTTGTGTTTTTGTTTCTAAAAAAGCGTCGCGCCATGTCTCGGAAGTACGGGTTGATGTAGTCATGGTGTTCTCTCTTTTAATATTGAAATTTCATGCCGATGTTGAAACTGCGGCCCGGTGCGGTGTAAGCGTCTTTGACGATGGAGCTGTCAGCTAAGCCGCGCACGTCCGACCAGTTCCAATATTTGTTGTTGAACAAATTGCTGACCCCGGCGTAGAGCGTGGCGTGTTTGTTGAAGTTGTAGCCCGCGCGCAGGTCTGCGCTGGTCGAGGAGGGCGGAGCGAAATATGTCGGTTTGGAGATGTCGCTAGGGCGTTTGCGTGCCTGATAGCTGACATCGGCTTGAGCAAACCAGCGTTGGCTGGGTTCGTAGCGTAAGCCGACGACGGCCATGAAGGGATTGACGGTGTCGAGCGGTGTGCTCACACCGTTCGATTCGGTGCTGCCTTTGGTGTAGGCCATGCCTGCTTTGACGCCGAGGCCGTTGGAAAACTGCCAGTCGAGCCGGGCTTCGAGTCCGCTGATGCGTGCTTGTCCGCGATTGATGTATTGATAGATATACGGATCAACATACGGGCGACCGCTGCCGCTGATGATTTCTTGCGAGATGAAATTGCGATAGCGTCCGGTAAATGCGGCGGTGCTGTAGCGCAGGACATTGCTGCCGTCGTCACTGATTTTGCCGCGCAATCCGAGTTCAAAGGTGTTGCTGGTTTCGGGCTTCAGGTCCGGGTTGCCGATGGTGGTGTAGCCGTATATCGGATTGCCGAAGCTGTTGTTGACTTGATCGGGTGTGGGTGTGCGAAAACCGTGCGCATATTGCACGTAGGGGATGAGGGCGGGATTGATTTCCCACAGTAAGGCCAGTCTTGGCGAGACCGCCTGACCGCTGGAGCTGGTGGCTTGGCCAGTGTAGGCGGAATCGTTGGTTTTGGGTGACAGACGGTAAGCATCGAAGCGCAGGCCGGGCACCAGAGTCAGGGCGCTATGCGGGGTGAATTGGATTTCATCCTGGAGGAAAGCGCCGAATAAGGTGTAGTCGGTGTCCGGGAATGCCTTGCCGGGGAATGTTTCTCCTGCGCCTGGAACGGTGCCGTTACGCAATCCGGTGATGCGCGCCATGCTGGCGTCTAGGCCGTAGATCAATTTGTGTTGCAACGGACCGGTATTGAACGCGCTTTGGGCCTGCACGGAGCCGCCGATGGTGTTCTCGCTGTAGTTGTTGTCGCGGGTGCGATCGGCGGCGGGCGTGCGTTGCTCGTAAGAGTATTGACGGTTGTTGGCGTCTTGATAGTAGAGCTGTGCGTGTGCGCTCTGAAACAGCCCGTTGCTATTTTCGGTGCTGTCTTTGAAGTCGTAATCAAGGCTGTAACGGTTGCGCTCGATGTTATCGTTGCCACGCAGGCCGGGCGTTGTCTTGGTGACGGCTGACAACACATCGGACTTGGTGCGGCCCTCGTGATGCTCTAGTGTGAGCGTTAATTTGTCGCGCGGACTGGCTTTGAAGACGACTTTGCCCAGTAAAGAATTGCTTTCACTATTTTGAGGATTCGGCGTGTCACGATTGGGGCCGATCACGTTGCGTTGGCCCTGATTGCTGACTTGATGGCTTTGGCGCGTGTTGGCAATGAGCATGGCTTCAAAGCGTTCGCCGCCGAAAGCGGCGACGGCGGTGGTGGAGAAGCTGTTATCTACAGAATTGTAGGAGGGCTTGATGGAAAAGTAGCTTGGTTTTTCGAAGATATCGAGAAAGTCGCCGGGGTCTTTGGTGATGAAGTTGACCGCTCCGGTTAAGCCATCGCTGCCGTACATGGAGGAGGCCGGGCCGCGCAAAATCTCGACCCGTTTGTAGAAATCCATATCGCCATAATCCCCGCGACCGGCTTCCAGCGGTCCGAATGAGAAGGCGCTCGGCAAGCGAATACCGTCTTCCATCATGAGTATGCGGTTGCCTTCCAGTCCACGAATATTGATGCCTTCGTTACCGCCGCGTCCGCCTGCTGTGGCGGCGGAGGTCGGGCGGTAGGGTCCGCGCCGTACCGTCACGCCCGGCTCATAGCGCAACAAATCTTTTATATCCTTCGCTTGTTGCTCTTCGATGGTGTTGGCGTTAATGACCGAAATGCTGCCCGGTGTGCGTGCGACAGGCGTCTCAAAGCGGTTTGCGGTAACCGAAATTTCTTCCAGTGTCTGGTCTGGGTTGTAAGCGGCGATATTTGTTGTGCGCGAACAGAGGACTAAGGATTGCGCTGATGCGGGCAATGCGATTGCCGCTGCAATGACAGTGAGACTGACGAATTCCGAGAATGGAAATCGCGATGAAGATCCGAACATAACGTACTCCAGGGTCAATTAAGTATTGGCTGGCGACGTGTGTGTGCGGCTGGCTGAAAGGGATAATTTACTGCGTTGAAATTTGCTGCAAGGTGTGCATTGTAGATGAGAATGGTTCTTATTAGCAAGATTTGACTGATGCATACAACGAAGGATATTTACGTATAAATTATGGTTCAGTCTGCGTAAAATTACACTTTGTTCCACGTGAAACATAGAACAATTACCATTAGTTTTCTTACCCCCAAATCTTTGCTAACTCTCACTATGAAATTTATCGTTCACTTTTATGCAGTTTTGATTGCCTGTCTAAGTAGCGGGCAGGGTGGTCAATATGTTTGATTTTCCTGACTTTTTATTTAGTTATGGTCTTCTGGCTACCGCAGGTTTTCTCGCTGGATTGATTGATGCTGTTGTCGGTGGCGGGGGATTGATCCAGATTCCTGCATTGTTTTCTATGTTGCCCAGTACTGTGCCGGCAACGATATTCGGGACTAACAAACTCGCGAGCATATTTGGCACCAGTGCCGCAGCATATAGTTTTGGGCGACGCGTTAAGTTGGCATGGAGTGCCGCAGTACCGGCAGCGAGTGCGGCGTTTGTCTTTGCTTTTCTCGGCGCGGTGACGGTGACGCATATTCCGACCGATGCTATTCGTAAGAGTTTGCCGTTCATTTTGTTGGCGGTGGCGATTTACACTTTTATGAAGAAGGATTTCGGCAGTATCCATGCGCCACGCCATACCGGGTCTAAAGAAAAATTGTTTGCAGTATTGATAGGGTGCAGCATTGGATTTTATGACGGACTTTTTGGCCCTGGTACGGGTAGCTTCCTGATTTTTCTGTTTGTGCGATTTTTTGGCTTTGATTTTCTGGCTGCATCGGCTGTATCCAAGGTCATTAATGTGGCGACGAATTTTGCGGCTCTATTGTGGTTTGGGTACAGCGGACATATTCTTTGGCAGCTCGCGTTGCTGATGGCAATTTGTAACGTAGCAGGATCGTTAGTTGGAACGTGGCTGGCGATTAAACATGGCAGTGCATTTGTGCGTAAGTTATTTTTAGTAGTGGTGTCGGTATTGATTTTAAAAACTGGTTACGACGCTTTTATTAAATAAGTCGGATTTTGTTTCACGTGAAACAATCAAATTAGTAGATTAAGCGAATGTTTCACGTGAAACTATTACAACAAGCCCGTCTGACAAGCGGACGGTCGAGGTGGAATCGATTTATAATCACGCCTCTGTTCACCCTCTCATCGAGGCGCAATATGCTCTTTCCTACACATTTTGATGTCATTGTTGTCGGTGGCGGCCATGCCGGTACCGAAGCCGCCCTTGCCGCTGCACGCATGGGCCAAAAAACGTTATTGCTTTCCCATAACATTGAGACCTTAGGTCAGATGTCTTGCAATCCTTCCATCGGTGGGATAGGCAAGGGCCATCTGGTGAAAGAGGTCGATGCCATGGGCGGGGCGATGGCGATTGCGACCGATGAGGCGGGGATACAATTTCGAATTTTAAATTCATCTAAAGGTCCGGCGGTACGCGCAACGCGTGCTCAGGCTGACCGCATTCTTTACAAGCAGGCAATCCGTTCTCGCTTAGAAAATCAACCGAATTTATGGCTCTTCCAGCAAGCTGTCGACGATTTGATCGTTGAGGGTGATCGCGTGGTTGGGGCTGTGACGCAGGTTGGAATTCGTTTTCTGGCCCGTGCCGTGGTCTTGACTGCGGGAACATTCCTTGATGGCAAGATTCACGTTGGATTGAATAATTATGCGGCGGGCAGGGCAGGGGATCCGCCAGCGATCTCATTGTCGGCGCGTTTGAAAGAATTGAAGCTGCCACAGGGACGCTTGAAGACCGGTACGCCGCCACGGATTGATGGTCGGACGATAGATTTTTCGGTGATGCAAGCGCAGCCGGGTGATCTTGATCCGGTTCCGGTGTTTTCGGTGATGGGCAACGCTGCCATGCATCCGGCGCAAATGCCGTGCTGGATTACGCATACCAACTTACAAACGCATGACATTATTCGTGCCGGGCTTGATCGCAGTCCGATGTATACCGGGGTGATTGAAGGTGTTGGTCCGCGCTATTGCCCATCGATTGAAGACAAAATTCATCGCTTTGCGGGTAAAGATTCGCATCAGATATTTTTGGAGCCGGAAGGACTGACGACCAACGAATATTATCCAAATGGCATCTCTACCAGTTTGCCGTTTGATGTGCAGTTGGCGTTGGTGCAGTCTATGAAGGGGATGGAGAACGCGCATATTCTGCGTCCCGGTTATGCGATTGAATATGACTATTTCGATCCACGCGGATTAAAGGCGTCGCTGGAAACTAAGTTGATCAGTGGTTTGTACTTTGCCGGTCAGATCAATGGCACCACGGGTTACGAAGAAGCAGCGGCGCAAGGCATGTTGGCTGGCCTGAATGCGGCCTTGCAGACGCAGGAGCGAGATGCATGGACGCCGCGCCGTGACGAGGCATATCTGGGTGTATTAGTTGACGATTTGATTACGCAAGGCGTGTTGGAGCCGTACCGGATGTTTACCAGCCGGGCTGAATATCGTTTGAGTTTGCGTGAAGATAATGCCGACTTGCGCCTGACAGAAATCGGTCGTCGATTGGGTTGCGTTGGCGATGCGCAATGGGAGCAGTTCGAGAAGAAGCGCGAAGCAGTGGCGCGGGAAATGGAACGACTGCGCTCAACCTGGGTGAACCCACGGATTTTGGCCGATGTAGAGGCTGAGAGAGTTGTTGGAAAGGCAATTGAGCGCGAGTATGCGCTGTATGATTTATTGCGCCGTCCGAACGTTTCTTACGATACGTTGGTGACGCTCAAGGGTGTGGATGGACAGGATTTGGGCGGTCCGGGCGTGCAAGACGATAGTGTCAAGGAGCAGGTTGAAATTCAGGTGAAATACGCTGGTTATATTGACCGTCAGGCGCGTGAAGTTGAGCGCCACGAGCATAGCGAAAATCTGAAATTGCCAGCCGATTTTGATTACCTACAAGTGCAATCATTGTCGATGGAGGTGAGGCAGAAGTTACATCAGCATCGCCCGGAAACGTTCGGGCAAGCCTCGCGTATCGCAGGCGTGACACCAGCGGCGTTGTCGTTGTTGTTGGTGCATCTGAAAAAGGGCAGCATGAAAAATCAGCGCGCCGCCGATATCGAGGGATTGGCAGGATGAGCGAAGTAGATATCCGTCCGGATGGTGTGCTCGCGGTGACCTTGCGCGATGGTGCTCAACAATTAGGCATTACGCTTAATGTCATCCAGCAGGGACACATGCTGGCTTATCTGGCAATGATGGCGAAATGGAATCGGACCTATAACCTGACCTCAATCCGTGAACCAGAACAAATGATGACCCATCATTTACTGGATTCATTGGCGGTGATTCCGGCGTTTGCCGGTGCGAAAAATGTCCTCGATGTGGGCGCTGGCGGTGGGTTACCGGGAATGGTGCTGGCAATCTGGGCGCTGGGCGCACAGCCTGATATGCGGGTGTCAATGATTGATACCGTGCATAAAAAAACCGCATTCTTGACGCAGGTGAAGGCGGAACTGGGATTGAAGAATGTGCGCGTATATACGGCGCGTGTAGAGCAATTGGAAGTCCCGCAACAATTTGATGTCATCACGTCGCGCGCATTTGCGGAGTTGTCCGATTTTATTAATTGGTCGGCGCATTTGCTGGCCGACGATGGGCAGTTTATTGCGCTTAAAGGTGTGCAGCCGGATGATGAAATTGGACGCTTGCCAGCCGGTTGGGAAGTCACCGAAGTGCGCCCGGTTGCAGTGCCTGGCCTTGATGCTGAGCGGCATTTGATTTATATCAAGCGGGCTGGCCTGTGAAGAAATATATTGCTTTATTGGTAAGTTCGGTACTGTTAATGGGAGTCTCGTCGATCTCTTCAACAACCGCTTTGGCGCAGAATATGCTCGTCGTTTCCCCGGTTGCATCAGTGGACTTAGCGCGCTACGTCGGGCTATGGTATGAAATTGCGCGCCTTCCGAATCGCTTTCAGAAAGACTGCGCGAGCAATGTGACGGCGCAATATACCAGCCGTGAAGATGGCAATATCGACGTCGTGAATCGTTGTAAAAAAAGTGACGGTCAGTTGAGCGAGGCCGTTGGGGTAGCGCGCGTGACCGACAAGGTGAGCCATGCGAAATTAAAAGTACGCTTCGCACCAGAGTGGATGGCCGGGTTGCCATTTGTCTGGGGCCATTATTGGGTGCTTGATCTGGCGCCGGACTATTCGTATGCGGTTGTCGGTGGACCGGAGCGTGATTATTTATGGGTGTTGTCGCGCACGCCTGATTTGCCTGAGGCGATTTATCAGGCAGCGATTGCCAAGGTCGCAGCGCAAGGATTTGATATCAGCAAGTTGGTGAAAACCAAACAGGAGTGATGAGATGATCGATGTGTTTTTTAAAACATTAGGTATTTCCGATGTTTATCAGATGGTCGCTGCGACGGTAGTGTTTTTAATGTTGCCGGGAGCGGGTACGTTTTGCCTGCTATCGTCGGCTAGCAAGAACGGCTTGAAGGGCGGTTTTGTTGCCTTGGCAGGACTCATGATGGGTGACGCTGTGCTGATGTTTCTGGCGGCCATCGGAGTGGCGGCCTTGTTGCACGCGAATGTGATGCTGTTTAAAGGCGTGCAATATCTTGGCGCGATGTATTTGGCTTACCTTGGATTTAACTTGTTACGCGCTAAAAAAGAGGGCGGCGTAGTTGAGATCGTGACGACACCGGTGTCGAAAATGGCAGATTGGCGGCGTGGATTTTTTGTGACATTGATTAATCCGAAGGCGATCATTTTTTATATGGCTTTTTTCCCGCTGTTTATCGATCCGTTGACGCAGCGTGGCGGGATTACTTTTCTGACGATGGGCATCATCATTTCCAGCTGTACGTTGATTTACGGTAGCTTGCTTGTGCTGCTTGGCAATGCGGCGGCCAAACATTTGGCACGCCATCGTCTCATCGCCGCTTTTGCTTCGAAGACAGCGGGTATTTTTCTCATTGGCTTTGGGATAAAGTTAACAACAAACTAACTCTATAAAAATAAAATATGGCAAAAATATTCTGTGTTGCGAATCAAAAAGGCGGAGTTGGTAAAACGACTACTGCCGTCAATCTGGCCGCAGGTTTAGCGCAACTTAATCAACGTGTATTGCTGGCCGACCTCGATCCGCAAGGCAATGCGACGATGGGGGCTGGGATTAATAAAGGGACGTTGAAAGGCTCTATTTACGAAGTGTTGCTGGGAACGGCGGATATCAGAAGTGTGCGCCTGACTTCAGAGACGGGCCATTTTGATGTGTTGCCGGCAAATCGTGAGTTGGCTGGTGCCGAGGTTGATCTGGTGGATTTGGATAACCGAGAAAAACGTCTCAAGAATGCGTTTGCCAGTATTGCTGATGAGTATGATTTTATTTTGATCGATTGCCCGCCAGCGTTGTCATTGCTGACCTTGAATGGTCTGTGCGCGGCGCACGGCGTGATTATTCCGATGCAGTGCGAATATTACGCACTGGAAGGTTTGTCGGACTTGGTCAACACAATTAAAAAAGTCCATGCCAATTTAAATACCGATTTGAAAATCATCGGTTTGCTACGCGTGATGTTCGATCCGCGGATGACGTTGTCGCAGCAAGTCTCGGCAGAGCTGGAGCAACATTTTGGCGATAAGGTGTTTACCACCGTGATCCCGCGCAATGTGCGGCTGGCCGAAGCGCCGTCGTACGGCATGCCAGGAGTCTGTTTCGATCCATCTTCCAAAGGGGCGCAGGCTTATATTGCGTTTGGGGCTGAGATGGTTGAGCGCATTAAAACAATGTAATAAGACAATGTAATAAGCAAAATAGAGATAAATATGGCAACGAAAAAATCTGGCTTAGGCCGTGGTCTGGATGCATTGCTGGGCGGCTCAACTGATATGGCTGAGGCCGTGCCAACCGTTCCTGGCGCGCCATCGGTGTTGTTGATGACGTTGATGCAGGCGGGTAAATATCAACCGCGTACACGCATGGATGAAGGTGCGTTGGCTGAATTGGCGGCATCGATCAAGGAGCAGGGCTTGCTGCAGCCGATTCTGGTGCGGCCGATTTCTTTGCATAATGGCGCCCTGGGAGCCCAGCATTACGAAATCATTGCTGGTGAACGCCGTTTCCGGGCGGCACAAATTGCCGGACTGACCGAAGTGCCGGTGCTGGTGAAAGATGTGGATGATCAGGCTACGGCAGCCATGGCGCTGATCGAAAATATTCAGCGTGAGGATTTGAATCCGCTGGAAGAGGCGCAGGGGATCCATCGCCTGATTACCGATTTTGATTTCACCCACGAAAAAGCAGCGCTCTCCGTAGGTCGGTCGCGTAGCGCTGTATCGAATTTGCTGCGTTTGCTTAATTTGGCTAAGCCAGTGCAAACCATGTTGATGGCCGGTGATATCGATATGGGCCACGCACGGGCGTTGCTGGCGGTGGATGCGGCTACGCAGATTACGTTGGCGAATCAGGTGGTGGCAAAGCGGATGTCGGTGCGGGATGCGGAAAAGTTGGTTACGCGTACGACTGCCGAGCAAAACTCAGTCACGCGGCCTATGGGCAAGAGCAAGGAGAAGTCGCGTGACATTGCGCGACTGGAAGAAGAGTTGTCTGATTTGCTGGCGACAACGGTGACGATTAAGACTGCTGCAAAACATCGCGGGCAACTGATTATTGATTTTTCTGATCTCGATACGCTGGACGGGCTGATTGCCAGACTTAAAGGCGCGGAGTAACAGTGTGGAGTAAGTAATTACGGTCATCCACCGGCGATTGTCGGTGGATGACCGTATTAATCTGGTTCCCAAAGCATCAATTTATTGAATTCCTCTTCTCGCGTCAGTGTTGTTTTTGTGGGATCAAAATTATAACGTTTGCCAGCAGTGTAAATGGTGTTGTCTAACTCTTTGAGGTAAGAAGATAGGGTCTCATGCGCAGGAAGTCCCATTCTTCCTAATGCAAAATTTTCTTCGAGGGCCCTTCCGAGTTCCGTTACGATCGCGAGGAATCGCGTTAGTCCCATAAAGTCTTTTAATTGGCCATTTTGTCGTGCTTGCTTGATATTTTCATTGGTATATCGAAAATTTATTGGATTGTTGCTCACGCCCGCACATCGAAATGAGACTCCGTTGAGTTTTCTTATGGTGGTGTCTGAGATCGTTGTATTTTTGAATTTTGCGTAAACGGCGTCTTGCAGCGAAGACGTGTTTGAATTTATCTTCACGAGTAACCTCCGATATGAAAAAAACACTATGGTATCGATCCCAATAAAAATACAATTCTATAAATAGCTTTTAGTCGTTATTGCGACTCGATTCATAGCTGGAATATCAAAAGCGTCATCAAAATCATGGCCTGACCATGCTTTCACAACATTGGTGCAATCAGTCCTCACCGTAGCACCTGTATTGCTGGTGCAACCCGGCAACATGGAAACTGTTGTATAGCGCTCATAAGTTCATGATTCTTTTGCAAATGTTTGACGAAGACAACAGGCTAATCGTATAATCCTCGGGTTCTAAAACTGCCGTAAGCGCACTCTTCTGGACGCCCGGCTATGCACAATTTGGGATCAGTATGTTGCGTATTGTGCTATTGCAATTTATCGTCACGGTTGCTGTTGCATGTGTGGCAGGGCTATTGGGCGGGATGTCGGGATTTATTTCCGCACTGCTCGGTGGTATGTGTTGTGCAGTCCCAAACGGTTTGTTTGCACTGCGTCTTTATTTCAGCGCACGCAAACTTGGCGGCGCTGATCCGATATCATTTTTTATCGGCGAATTTATCAAAATTGCTACGACGGTTGCGCTCTTGGGCGCAGTTGTATGGTTGTATCACGATGTAAAATGGCTGGCTTTTGTCGCCAGTTTCATCGTGGTGCTGAAAAGTTACTTTATCCTACTATTTAGACGCCAATCATGACTGCAGCTGTACTCGACGCACTTACCCCCTCCGAATATATTGTCCATCATCTCGGACATCTTGCCACCGCTCATCAAACTAAAATTGTTGATTTTTCGATCATCAATATCGATACCATTTTTTGGTCCGTCTTTGCTGGCGTGCTTGGCTGCTTGCTGATGTATGTTGCTGCACGTAGCGCCACCGCTGGCGTACCGGGCCGCTTTCAAGCGTTCGTCGAGATGATGGTCGAAATGGTTGAAAACCAATCCAAGGAAATCGTTCATGGCGACCGCAGTTTCATCGCTCCACTCGCACTGACAGTATTTGTCTGGGTGGCATTGATGAACTCGCTGGACTTCTTGCCAGTTGATATGTTTTCCACTTTCTTCAAGCTAGTCGGTCTCGACGGCATTATTTCGCATCACCGTGCTGTACCGACTGCCGATTTGAACGGCACCATGGGGATCGCACTAGGCGTGTTGGTATTGATGCTGTTTTATAGCGTCAAAATCAAAGGTGTCGGCGGATTTATTCATGAATTGTTAGCCGCGCCTTTCGGTATTTGGCTGGCACCGTTCAATCTGTTATTGAATCTAATCGAATTTGCTGCAAAAACCGTATCGTTGGGAATGCGATTGTTCGGCAATATGTATGCCGGTGAATTGTTATTCCTGTTGATCGCATTGCTGGGTTCCGCTGCGACTACTTTTGGTTTCGTTGGCCACGTCATTGCCGGTTCGATCTGGGCGATTTTCCATATCCTGATCGTATTGTTGCAGGCATTTATTTTCATGATGCTGACCCTGGTGTATATCGGTCAGGCCCACGAGAAACATTAAAGTTGGTGGTTTTAAGCTGGCAACATGCTCGGTAATTTGGTGGTTTAGTGGTTTTTATTTTTTGTCTTTTGTATTAACTTTAACTTTGAAGGAATTGTCATGACGGATCTCTCTTTTGTTGCTTTGGCTTGTGGTTTGATCATTGGTTTGGGCGCAATCGGTGCATGTATCGGTATCGCTATCATGGGCGGTAAATACCTTGAGGCATCCGCACGCCAACCAGAATTAATGAACACTTTGCAAACTAAAATGTTCTTGCTGGCTGGTTTGATCGACGCTGCGTTCCTGATCGGTGTTGGTATCGCTATGTTGTTCGCTTTCGCAAATCCATTTGTACCTAAGTAATTCGGCCAACATTAGCCGATTCTCATTTTGCTGAAATAATTTCAGCACACGTTATTCTGAGAAGGAAATTACCGTGAACTTAAATGCAACATTGTTTGCGCAGTTCGTGGTCTTCTTTATCCTCGCCGGCTTCACGATGAAATTCGTGTGGCCGCCGTTGATGAAAGCGCTCGATGAGCGCACTAAGAAGATTGCGGACGGCCTCGCAGCCGCTGATCGCGGCAAGGCAGATCTGGCAGCCTCTGAAAAGCGGGTCCAGGCAGAAATGGCATCTGCGCGTGACGAAGGTCAAAAGCGTATTGGCGAGGCTGAAAAGCGCGCTCAGCTAATTATTGATGATGCCAAAAAAACGGCTTCTGAAGAAGCTGCCCGCATCGTTACCAATGCTAAAGCTGATGCAGATCAGCAAGTAACTAAAGCGCGCGAAGGCTTGCGCGGCGAAGTTGCTGCTCTCGCTGTTAAAGGCGCAGAACAGATTCTGAAGCGGGAAGTCAATGCAGCGGCACACGCCGACTTATTGAATCAACTGAAAACAGAGCTGTAATCATGGCTGAAATCGCAACGATTGCCCGCCCTTACGCAGATGCGCTGTTCCGCGTGGCCAAGTCGCAAAACTTGGTCGCCTGGTCTGATTTGGTTAATGAGATGGCGCAAGTGGCTGCTCACCCAGATGTTAAGGCATTAGCACAAAATCCCGCAGTGACACATCAGCAGGTTACTGACATCTTTCTCGCGTTGTTGAAATCACCGTTGTCCAATGAAGCCATAAACTTTGTGAGCACGCTGGTTGCAAATGGTCGCTTGATCGTATTGCCAGAAATCGCGACCCAATTTCATGTGCTGAAAAATGTCGAAGAAGGTGCTGCCGATGTTGAAATCACGAGCGCTTTTGAGCTGTCTGCAGAACAAGTGCAAGAACTGCTGGTCACGTTAGAAAAGAAATTCGGCCGCAAGCTCAACCCCGCTGTCAAAGTCGATAGTGGGCTAATTGGTGGAGTGCGTGTGATAGTTGGCGACGAAGTGCTGGATACATCGGTTCGCGCCAAGCTGCAACAGTTACATGTTGCTTTGGCAGCTTAAGTTTTTGGTAACTGTAGTAAAGCATTGCGTCGAATTGAGTGGCCCGAGTTCTTAGCGTAAGCCAAAGAGAAAAATTTTAGGAGTTAGTATGCAACTCAACGCGTCTGAAATCAGCGAACTGATCAAGAGCCGGATTCAAGGCCTTGGCGATACCGCTGAGGTTCGTAATCAAGGTACGGTTATTTCCGTGTCCGATGGTATCTGCCGTATTCATGGTCTGTCTGACGTGATGCAAGGCGAGATGCTGGAATTCCCAGGTAATACATTCGGTCTGGCACTGAATCTGGAACGCGACTCAGTCGGTTCCGTTATTTTGGGTGACTTCGAGCACATCTCCGAAGGCGACATAGTCAAGTGTACTGGTCGTATTCTGGAAGTGCCGATTGGTCCTGAGCTGCGCGGTCGTGTTGTTAACGCGCTGGGCCAGCCAATTGACGGAAAAGGTCCGATCAACGCCAAGTTGACAGCGCCGATCGAGAAGATCGCCCCGGGCGTTATTGCACGTCAATCGGTGTCAGAGCCGATGCAAACCGGTATCAAGTCAATCGACTCGATGGTGCCAATCGGTCGCGGTCAACGCGAACTGATCATCGGTGACCGTCAAACGGGTAAGACTGCAGTAGCGATCGATGCCATCATCAATCAAAAAGGTCAAAACGTGACATGTATCTATGTTGCGATTGGTCAAAAAGCATCTTCCATCAAGAACATCGTGCGTTCGTTAGAAGCGCATGGCGCGATGGAATACACCATCGTTGTGGCCGCGTCGGCATCCGAGTCTGCAGCAATGCAGTTCGTTTCGCCTTACTCTGGCTGCGCGATGGGCGAATATTTCCGTGATCGTGGCGAAGATGCACTGATTGTGTATGACGATTTATCCAAGCAAGCTGTTGCGTACCGCCAGGTATCGTTGCTGCTGCGTCGTCCACCGGGTCGTGAAGCTTATCCTGGCGATGTGTTCTACCTCCATAGTCGTTTACTAGAACGTGCAGCACGGGTTAATCCAGCATATGTCGAAGCTTTCACCAAAGGTGAAGTCAAGGGCAAAACTGGTTCATTGACTGCTCTGCCTATCATTGAAACTCAAGCTGGCGACGTTTCTGCTTTCGTTCCAACCAACGTTATTTCGATCACTGACGGCCAGATTTTCCTGGAAACGTCTTTGTTTAACGCTGGTATCCGCCCTGCGATTAACGCCGGTATCTCGGTGTCGCGTGTTGGTGGTGCTGCTCAGACCAAAGTTATTAAGAATTTGTCAGGCGGTATTCGTACCGACTTGGCGCAGTATCGTGAGTTGGCTGCGTTTGCGCAGTTTGCTTCTGATTTGGATGCCGCCACCCGAAAGCAGTTGGATCGTGGTGCGCGCGTCACTGAATTGTTGAAACAAGCACAATACTCGCCATTGCCGATCTCATTGATGGCAGTGACATTGTTCGCGGTCAACAAAGGCTTCCTGGATGATGTTGAAGTGAAAAAATTGCTGCCATTTGAAGCAGCTTTGCATGATTTCATGAAAACCAGCCACGCACCGTTGTTGCAAAAGATCGAAGAAACCAAGCAACTCGACAAAGATGCTGAAGCTGCATTGTCTGCTGCAGTTGCTGATTTCAAAAAATCCGACGCGTATTAATTCTCTGGGGCTATAAGGAGTAACAACTCATGGCTACAGGCAAAGAGATACGCGGCAAGATCAAGAGCGTAGAAAATACGAAGAAGATCACCAAGGCGATGGAAATGGTCGCGGCATCCAAAATGCGTAAAGCGCAAGACCGGATGCTGGCGGCTCGTCCCTACAGTGAAAAGATTCGTCATATCGCTTCTAACTTGTCGCAAGCGAATCCTGAATACACGCATCCGTTCATGACCAAGCAGGACAACGCCAAGACCGTTGGTTTCATTGTCGTTACAACCGATAAAGGTTTGTGCGGCGGTATGAATACTAATTCTTTGCGTCTGGTTACTGCCAAGATGCGCGAACTGGAAACAGCTGGTAATCAAATTCAAGCAGTCGCAATTGGTAATAAGGGCTTGGGTTTTCTGAACCGGGTCGGCGCTAAAGTTGTTTCGCACGTAGTACAACTCGGGGATACCCCGCATCTGGACAAGTTAATTGGCCCGGTCAAGGTATTACTGGACGCATACGAAGAAGGCCGTCTGGATGCGGTGTACCTTGTGTATACCAAGTTCATTAACACCATGAGACAGGAACCGACGCTACAGCAATTGCTGCCGCTGTCGAACGAGCGTCTAAATGCTGATACTGATGGCGGCCATCCGTGGGATTACATCTATGAACCGGATGTGCAAAGCGTGATTGACGACTTGCTCCTGCGTTACGTAGAGACGCTGATTTATCAAGCAGTTGCGGAAAACATGGCGTCTGAGCAATCAGCGCGGATGGTCGCAATGAAGTCGGCAAGCGACAATGCCGGTAACGTAATTGGCGAGCTGAAGTTGGTCTACAACAAAACGCGTCAGGCTGCGATTACCAAGGAATTGTCGGAAATCGTTTCCGGTGCGGCTGCTGTATAAGTAAGGCAACATCATTGTTTAGACCATAGCGCCCCGACGTAGCCAGTACGACTGTACGGCAAGGGGCAACTCGGTATAAACAGATATGCGGACTTACTTAGCGTACTCAAACAGGCTCAACGACCATAACGCGTAAATGCGTTCAACTGAATTTAATTTTATATATTGAAGGAACGAAAATGGCTGATGGCAAAATCGTTCAGTGTATCGGCGCTGTTGTGGACGTTGAATTTCCACGTGACGCGATGCCTAAGATTTACGACGCCCTAAAAATGGAAGGCTCGGAACTGACGCTAGAGGTGCAACAGCAACTCGGCGACGGTATCGTGCGTACTATTGCGTTGGGTACTTCCGACGGTCTGCGTCGCGGCATGATGATCAAGAATACCGGTAAGCCAATTATGGTCCCTACCGGTAAAGCAACGCTTGGTCGCATCATGGACGTATTGGGTAACCCAATTGACGAATGCGGTCCGGTAAGTCACGAAACAACTGCTTCTATTCACCGTAAAGCTCCTGCGTACGACGAATTGTCACCATCGCAAGAGTTGCTTGAAACAGGTATCAAGGTTATTGACTTGGTGTGCCCGTTTGCTAAAGGCGGTAAAGTCGGTTTGTTCGGTGGTGCGGGTGTTGGTAAGACCGTCAACATGATGGAACTGATCAACAACATTGCTAAAGCGCACAGCGGTTTGTCCGTATTTGCCGGCGTTGGGGAGCGTACTCGTGAAGGTAATGACTTTTATCACGAAATGGCTGACGCAAAAGTGGTCGATCTGGAAAATCCAGAGAACTCCAAAGTTGCGATGGTCTACGGTCAGATGAATGAGCCGCCAGGTAACCGCCTGCGCGTGGCTTTGACTGGTCTGACAATCGCCGAAGGTTTCCGTGACGAAGGTAAAGACGTGTTGTTCTTCGTCGATAACATCTATCGTTACACATTGGCCGGTACGGAAGTCTCTGCGTTGCTGGGTCGTATGCCTTCTGCTGTGGGCTATCAACCTACATTGGCTGAAGAAATGGGTCGTCTGCAAGAGCGGATTACATCGACTAAAACTGGTTCGATTACGTCGATTCAAGCCGTCTATGTTCCTGCCGATGACTTGACCGATCCTTCGCCAGCTACAACGTTTGCGCATTTGGACTCTACCGTTGTGTTGTCGCGTGATATCGCTTCGTTAGGTATTTATCCTGCGGTTGATCCGCTGGATTCGACCTCACGTCAGCTCGATCCGTTAGTCGTTGGCCAAGAGCACTACGAAACAGCTCGCGCTGTTCAGGGTATCTTGCAGCGCTACAAAGAATTGCGCGACATTATCGCAATTCTGGGTATGGATGAGTTGGCACCGGAAGACAAACTGTTGGTAGCGCGCGCACGTAAAATGCAGCGTTTCCTGTCGCAGCCGTTCCACGTTGCTGAAGTATTTACCGGTTCACCAGGTAAGTACGTCTCGCTAAAAGATACGATCAAGGGCTTCAAAATGATCGCTAGCGGCGAACTCGATCACCTGCCAGAGCAAGCGTTCTACATGGTTGGTACGATCGAGGAAGCAATCGAAAAAGCCAAGAAAATCAATTAAGACGTAGCGATGTTTGCTGCGTATAGCACGCGGGGACTGTCTATCATGGGCCGTCCCCGCGCTCTAAAGACAGAAAACATCCGTTATCAAGAATTGATCGATAGGATAAATAAGGATCTAACATGGCAAACACTATTCGCGTTGACGTGGTTTCGGCAGAAGAATTAATTTTCTCCGGTGAAGCTGAATTCGTCGCGTTGCCGGGTGAGTCGGGTGAGCTGGGGATTTATCCTCGTCACACGCCATTGATTACCCGCATCAAGCCGGGTGCGGTGCGTATCAAAGTACCGGGCCAGGCGCAGGAAGAGTTCGTGTTCGTCGCCGGTGGTTTGCTGGAAGTACAGCCGGATGCCGTCACTATCCTGGCCGATACTGCGATCCGTGGTCGCGATCTGGATGAGGCTAAAGCAACTGAAGCTAAGCGTTTGGCAGAAGATGCTTTGACCAATCAGGAATCGAAGATTGATTATGCAAAAGCGCAGGCAGAATTGTCAGCTGCGATTGCGCAGTTGGCTGCGATTCACAAATTGCGTTCAAAAGGCCGTTAATACGGTATGTTGAGTCGCGGTATTGCTCGGATCAGGTGATAAAAAAGCAGCTTCGGCTGCTTTTTTGTTGTCTGCACCCAGTAATATCCTATGAATGAGATTGACGCATTATGCCTCAGCGGGGCAGACTTTGAACGCCGCTACAAGTGCTGCCATCGAGATGTTGAATCGGATGCAGCCCCCTTATTGTTGTTTCCCAGGCGTACCTCTGCACCACAAACCTCCTGCAAAATGGATTGTGCCTAACAATACAAACCACGTTTTGTTGGTAAGACTAAGCAAGCCTGCATAATCGTTTATACGACGTTGCCTCATCTTACCGTACAGTAGTACTGTCCGCGTCGTGACGCCTAGTCTAAACAATTATGCAGGCTTGCTTATACAGGCACAGCATTGCCTAAGTCCTATGCCAGCCGTAAAAAAATAACCACCAAGTTAGTTTGTCCGTTTCTTAATTCTAGTTTTTGCAACCCGCGCAATCTGAATAGGAAAGTCTCCCATGCCAAATCCATCGCCCACGTCAAAGTTATCCGACAAGCCCATCATCGCCATCGTCGGCTTATCCATAAAACCCGAGCGACCAAGTTTTGGAGTTGCGCGTTATATGCAAGAGCATGGCTATCGGATTATTCCTGTAAATCCGATGTATGCGGGTACTCACATTCTCGGAGAGCTATGTTACAAAGACCTCTATCAAGCTGCCAATGCATTAGCAGTGAGTAATCTAAAGATCGATATCGTAGACTGTTTTCGCAAGGCCAGCGATATTTCGCCCATAGTCGGCGAGGCAATTATGATCAGTGCGAGCTGTGTTTGGATGCAACTTGGGATTAGTCATCAGGATGCGGCTGACAAGGCCATCAAGGCGGGGCTGTCGGTGATAATGGATCGCTGCATCAAAGTTGAGCATGCGCTGGGTAATTTCCATGGTGTACTGTAATTTCTAAGAGCCTAAGATCGTTCAACCAGCCATCATCGATAAGGCCCAAAGATAATCCACACAAGGCGAATCACGCGGTTAACCGATAGTCCACCATGGCACAAAAGAGGAAACCCTGATGTCAGCACAAAGTGCATTTCGTGGCTCCAAAAAAACCAAAATCAAAGATACAGATGCAAGCAAAAAGTCCTTATCGAGCGGCGACAAAGATAAAGATAAAGCCAAGGTAGTCGAGCTGGCGACTGAAATCGGCCTGCAGCAAGAGATGTTGTACGCAGGTCAGCAGCATAAATTATTGGTCATCTTGCAAGGCATAGACACCAGCGGCAAGGACGGTACGGTGAAGGGCGTATTTTCCGGTGTGAATCCTCAGGGCATTAACGTCATCAGTTTCAAGGCACCGACCACGATAGAAAAAGCGCACGATTATTTGTGGCGTATCCATCAGCAGGTCCCGCGACTCGGCGAAATCGCCGTATTCAATCGCAGTCATTATGAAGACGTCCTGATAACGCGCGTTCATGATTGGATCGACGAAAGTGAATGCTTACGACGATATGCTCAGATTCTGGATTTTGAACGCATGCTGGCGGAGACCGGTACCACCATCATCAAATTTTTCTTGCATATCTCCAAGGACGAACAGGCCAGTCGTCTTCAAGAACGCATCAATGACCCTGAAAAAAATTGGAAATTTGATCCTCAAGATCTGGAAGAGCGGAAATATTGGGATGCCTATCAGGATGTGTATTCCAATATGATTGGGGCAACCGATGCCGATCATGCGCCATGGTATGTGATCCCGGCGAACTCCAAGACCCATCGCAATCTAGCGATTGCGAGTATTGTGCTGGAGACATTGCAAAAAATGAAACTGACGCCGCCCGCAGCTAACCCAAGTTTAGCTGATATTAAAATAGTGTAGATAAAGTCATCAAGGAGAATCCCCATGCGTCGATGGTTACCCGAGTGTGTGGCATTACCTCTCTTGCCTTGGCTGATTATCCAGGGTAAGCGCACGCGCAGAATAACCCCGCGGTTACTAGATGCAATCGGTCCTGATAACGGTGTGGCTCAACCAAAGATGATTGCTGGCAATCCCCGTCCACCGACGTTACAGTTACTCGCCATCGGCGAATCCCCTGTGGCTGGTGTGGGCGTAGCAACCCATCACGAGGCGATTACCAGCCAGTTTGCCGCTGCGTTGGCGACGCGGTTGGGGCGTCCGGTGGCGTGGCAGGCGATGGGGCAAAATGGGGCGACATTGCATTGCGCTATCAACACCATTCTTCCCCCCATTACGCAGAAAACAATATCGACCAATCGTGCGTTTGAACATATAGATGTTGTTCTGGTTGTCTTCGGTGTCAATGACAGTACGGCGTTTCGATCAGGTCGCCGTTATGCTGCCGAACTGAAAACCCTGTTACTGCAATTGCAGCACCATTTATCGCCCCGGCTGATCGTGGTGACAGGGATTCCGCCGCTACATTTATTTCCGGCGTTACCGCAACCGTTACGTACCGTGCTTGGTCTCAAAGCGCAGGAACTTGATGAGGCAGCGCAAGCAGTCGTGGCGGTCTTGTCGCAGCAGATGAACGTAATGCTAGTTCCTACTTTGTCCAATATGGTCGATCCAGCGCAGATGGCCTCCGATGGATATCATCCATCGGCTCTCGGTGCGGCAGTCTGGGGACGCCAGTTGGCAGTGGCAGTTGCGCCACAATTGACATATCGCAAGAAAAATAGTGTGCCAGCATCGCTAGGCTGAAAAGTCTGGTGTATTAGTTCAAGCATCAAGCCAACACCACGTGTGCATTTGTCCCGCCAATCCCAAACGCACTGACCCCGATATAAAAATCGCTACCTGCAACCATCGGATAACCATCCCTGACCAATGCGACCTTATCCGATTTGGTGAGCACCGGATTCGGCTTGTCAGCGTACAAACCGGCGGGAACATAACGATGCTTGAGCATCAAGGCCGCTTTGATCACCCCGGCCACACCTGCCGCCGATTCAGTATGACCAATCAAGCCTTTGACTGCACCGATAGGGCAAGGATGGTTTCTGTTGTGTAAAAAATTCTGTAAAGCACGCGCTTCAATATGATCGCCATGCGCAGTGCCTGTGCCGTGACATTCAATATAGCCAATTGCTGTAGCAGGCAAGCCGATGGAAGCATAGGTGCTGGCCAGTAAATCTTCCTGCGCAAAACGGTTGGGCGCGGTGATCCCGTTGCTTCTTCCATTATGATTGACATGGCTGCCGAGCAAGGTCGCATAAATTGCACGTCCATCGTGCTGTGCATCAGACAGACGTTGTAAAAACAGGACGCCAACGCCTTCGGCGCGCACGATCCCGTTGGCCTCTGTGCTAAATGGCTTACACCTGCCATCTGGTGCGGCGATGCCAGCGCGCTGATAAAAAATCTGTAAGGTCGGCGTCAAGATCGCCGTCACGCCAGCGACGATTGCCGTATCGCATTCGCCATCCCGCAAGCTGCGCATCGCCGCATGCAATGCCACCAGAGACGACGCACAAGCGCTGTCAGTTGTGACACTAGGGCCTTTCAAATCGAGCTGATAAGAAATCCGATTGGCTAATAATCCCAGTCCGTTTCCGGTCACCATGTGCGGTGTGAGTTGCTCCAGATCAGGCCACAGAACATGCGCCCAATCGTTCGACATCGCGCCCACGAACACCCCGCAACGCGTTCCCTGTAAATCTGCGGGAGACATACCGCTATCCTCGATAGCATGCCAGGCATTGCGCAACAATAAGCGCTGCTGAGGATCCATCGCCACAGCGTCGCGTGCCGAGACATTAAAAAAAGGCGCATCGAACTGATGAATATCGTCGATATACCCACCAAAATCCGGCACGCCACAGGCCTTCAATTGATCGCATAAAGCCTCGCGCTCTGTTGGCAGATTCGGCGCGATGATGGTGTTGTCGACGATCATGCGCCAGAACGCACGAGTATCGCGCGCACCTGCAAATTGGCAAGAAATTCCAGTGATCGCAATGGCTTCCATTACGTTCTAGCTCCCTCTGAGTGACGATCTGCCTGATTGAATACCGATCTGATACCAGGCAATTAAACGGCACATTGTTGGCGTATCGATGGCCTCCAATGACGTAGTGTGTCCCACTGCCGCGTCTAATTTTGATCGATCAAAATGCAATTCATGCTCCATCAATTCGCGACGCAATGCGATGCCCAGATTGATCTGCTGCTCTAGTATTGTCTTGGATGGGCCATATGAAACGCTCACCCCGAATGCCTCTCCAAACAAAGTAACGATGGTGTGATAATTGAGTGACAGCCCGCCCGAACAATGAAATATTTCAAATTCAGATGATGGTAAATGGTCAGATAACCGCACCGTCAGCGCTACAGCATCATCGACCAGACGATTGATCGGAATCATATCCGGTCGTCCTTCACGCATCGCTTCGAGCGTGACTACTTGCAAGTTGGCACGTGTGACAGCCTCCATCACATCGGCGAACATATAGACGCCAAAACCATTGCGTTTGACCCAACCGGTTTGTTCGTGACCGACGATGATGCTCGGTCGGAACAACGTTACCGGTACGCGGCCAGTGTCCGAGAGGGCCTTGAGTGCGACCTCGGCACTCCATTTCGTGACTTGATAGGGATTGAGACAGTCTGCGTTCCATCGCAATGTTTCTGTGATCTGGCCGTTCACCGCACCAGAAACATAGGCACTTGAAACATGATAAAAACGGCGGCATTTTAATGCATAGGCGTTCACTGCCAAGTACAGCGCACAAGTGATGCCGACGTTGGTTTTAAAAGAGGTCGTCAAACTCCGTGGCGTATAGCTCATCTCGGCCGCGCAATGCCATACCTCAGTGACCTCCGTTAAGGCTGGATGACCCCGGCTACCGGGATTGTCTGCCAGCAATACCTCGTCTACATGGACTATCTGCAAATGCGTAGTCATGCTTGATGCGATAGATAAACCAGACAGACCAAAACCCTGGCCTGCCTCATTAATGGCCCGGCGAGTACGCACACCCTCCGGATCGTCACGCACCAAGGCGATCACACGCATCGAACGTGTCAGAAAATTTGCCGCCAGCGCACTGCCGACAAAACCGGTCGCACCAGTCATGAGGACGGTGTGCATTTACTTCTCCGACGCGCGTAGTATTTGCTTGGACAAATGCTTGGCAGCGGCGTCGATGGTTATGTGTTCCCAAAAGATGTCACGCTCGACTTCTACTATATCTCCCAGCAAATCTTGCAGTGCAATACCCAGTTCAGCAAGCGCTAGCGAATCGACATCTTGCAATGATAACGACGACATTGTATTGATTGAGGATGGAAGTCTGCTTAATTGCTGAGCAATATTCATCACCATAAATGTGACAAGTTCATCCTTGCTCATATTAGTTGCCATAATTTTCTCCGTACTTGTAATAATCAAACTGTCTTGGTTGCTAGTGTTATTTGCTCTGCCAAAGCAGTCGCCATCAGTTGGATAGATGGATAATCCCAGACCGCAGTTGGCTCGACCTCCGTGCCAAGATAAGCCTCCAGATCTGCGCTTAAATTAATGGCCTCAACTGAACTGACGCCGTACTCTGTGAACGGCTTTTGAATGCTGATATCACTTTTTTCCAGATCGCATACTTCACATAAATAATCTGCAATAAACGTAATAATTTCAGATTCAAGTTTTGTTTTTTCCACGGTTATGCTTCCTTATAAAAAATTTAAAAACGTCCGATAACCGTCGCCGAAACGCCGCAACTTGCGATTATTTTTCGCTCCGTCTCAGCAGAAATATAAAACGCGTTACCGCTGATTTGACACAGTAAAAGACGTAATGCGCTCACCGCCAGCGCGGATTTTTCTTCATCGATTTCAACCACACCACCATAGGCTGGATAAGCCCAGTCATTGAAAACCACCGCTATACATTGCAGCAATGCATAACGCTCAACGATCGGTTCGTCGATGACCTGATTGCTGCTTTGTGTCGTCAGTTGGTTCAACGTAAGCTGCATCTCGGCGGCAATCGTTATCCATTCTTTATATCCATCATCACAAATAATTTTCTGCTCTCGCAGCGTGGCGATCACTTCAGGCCACAGCAAAAGGCTGTTGAGCAAAACATCGTTACCAACATTGGTGAGCCGCAGTTTGTCAGGATCGAAATCCGGCAACAGGCTGCCATCGTTCATTGCACGCATGTCGGCAACGGTTGGCATGGTCTTTCCCAGATTGCGCAAGATCAACGCTAACTGCGGCGCGATCAGCGCCTGACACGTCAAACTGCTGGCGTGTCCGAAGGACATCACCGCATAGTCCCGGACTATTTTTTCAAAGAGCGCATACGGCCCCTCGCAGACATAAAATCGAGCGCCAAGCATGCTCGACAAGCGTTGCAATACCTGGCGCATTTTTTTGGGGACAATGAATTTGCATAACGACGCATACACACTCATTTGCGCCGGTACCTGATGCAGGCAAGCTGCGACGGTATGGGTTAGCAAGTTGGCGATATATAGTTCAAGACGGGCCTCGGCCAGCACCGCACTGACAAAGGGAAGCTTGGCGATGGGCTTGCCATACAAGTGTCGCTGCCCGGCATAACCGATGGCCAGGTTGAGCGCATAGGCGACCGGGCCAAGCGTAATGCCGGGCAACAAAGCACGGGTAATCTGGAACGCTTTTGACGCATACGAAAATCCATGCCCAGCCTGCCCCAGAAGGCAAGTGTCTGGAATAAAACAGTCCGTAAACGCGATCCCATGTAACTGACTACTCTTGACGCCGACGGTCCGGTAACGCGGCAATATTTGAACGCCGCTACCAAGCTGGTCGATCTCGACGAAAAATAAGGAATGCGATGCCGCACCCTCGGTTGAGGCCGTTCTGGCCTGGACGACGACCGCGCCAGCGCGGGCGATATTGTTGAGGACTTGTTTTTTTCCGTTCAATAAAAAACCGTTTTCCACTGGCGTCGCTGACAGGGTATTGGCATTCAAATCGTTACCGTGATCAAGCTCGTGATACGCGATCGCTACCTTGTTTTTTTGCCGGGCGATTAAGTCGGCCAATCGGGCGCGCTGCTGAGGATTTCCTGCGATCCAGACATTGGTGACGGCCATTAGTGTCGTCAAAATATAACTCAGCCCCAGCGACAAATCCTTACTGCAAACGGCCTGCAACAATCGCATCAGTTCAGGCATATTGTCGAACGTACCACCGTCTTTGATCGGTATCAGACAAGCAGGAATACCCATGCGGTCTAATTGCGCTTCGGCCTCCAGGTTGCGCTGCGACGATGCGTCTTGCGCGATGAGCACCGTATCGTCAACGCATATCGCCGTGCGCTGCCAGCCTGCGACGAACGCCGCTGTGCTCATAGTCGTGCTGGACAGTGCATCTGCAGTCATAGGATTGATGCGATTCATATCGACTCCTGCGATGCAAGGGGAGGTGCCAGCGGAATTGAAAAAATAGATAGCAGAGACGATCCCGTCACACTCGCGTCCAGAAATGCCAACATCGTCTCGTCGCCCTTCACATCGTGCGTCCTCAATTGCGTGATCAATCGCGCCAGACACACCGCCAGCCATTGTCCGTCCTGACAGGCGCTGTTCAGCATTGGACGCGAGTAGAAAAATAATTGCAGACAGCATGCCGCACAAAACAGGCGTCCATATTCTTCGGCCAGATCAAAATATTTTTTCTCTATCGATTGTGGATTCGGCGGATGGTCGATGACAAAGCGATCAATACGGGTCAGGCTGTCGCATGCTGTGCTGATGTGTTGATGCACATTGACTCTGACTGACTCAGTGAGGTTGGCCATGACCGCGAGTTGGTCATGGGCCGTGCGCAAGGTTGCCACGATGTCGTCTCGTCCGTGGCTGCTCAGTGAGAGCTCGGGAAATCCCGACCCTGCCGACGCCGTTAACTCCGGACAAGTAGCATCGATCTGAAACAGCGCACCGACGCCACTGACGTTCTCGCCCATACGCATGCGGCGGCGTGCAAGTGCGGGTAATTGCAGGATAAGTGCCTGCCAGTTGATGACCGTATTGCCGTCAAAAATACTCACGATGCGACAGTCGCGTTGCAGTTTTCCGAAACAGGAAATGCCGCCGCTATTTTCATCCGGATTTTCAACGCCGGTTTCAACACCAGTTTCAAGATAGGCACGTGCGCCCAATACATCGACCAGACTATCGATCATCAATTCAATCCGTGGCGGTAATGCCGCCTTGGCAACGGCCGAGATCACGCTCATTTGCTGTGGCATAAAAGTCACGGCACGACTGACCACCAATCCCACTGCATCGGCGATCAACAAGTCCGCGCAAGCGGCGCTTAATCGTTGTTGGATCACCGGTAAATCCAGTAATGTTTTGCCATAGACTGCGCGCTGTCTGGCGAAGCGGAACGCGCTGCGTAAAGCTGTATCGCCAGCGCCGCAAGATAAGGCCGTGCATAACACGCGCGTAATCTGGAAACCCTTGAGCGTGATTTCCAGACCATGACCGGGTTCGCCGATTAAAGACTCCGGCGCTAAGGCCGCATTGGCGAAGCGGATGCCACTGATATCAGCCCCTTTGATGCCATGGGTGAGTACCTTCGCCAAATGCGTGTACTGCTGTGGCGGCAAGCAATCTTTCTCCACCATGAAAAGGCTGAAGTCGCGCGATCCACCGGAAGTCTCGGTACGTGCAAAGACGTTCACAACGCTGGAACGGGTAGCATTATTGATTAAGTATTTTTCGCCATTGAGGACATAGCCCGGTTCATCTGTTGTCAATCCGGCGGCCAATGTTGTCGTGGCCGAAATGTCGCTGCCATGCTCGCGCTCGGTCAAGGCCAGCGCCACTGCTTCGCCGCGTAGGATGCGGTGGGCTAACGCTGACGATTGTGCCGGATTGCCTGCGACCCATACGTTAACTGCGCCTAAAAAAGTTTTGGCGTGGGCGATAGCGACGGTCAGATCGCGGCGTGCCATCAAACGTATGAAATGGAACAGTGCGTCAAACGACGTTAAATCCCCGCCCAGATTACGCGGGACATACCAATGCGCACCTCCCCAGCCATCAATGGCGGCGATCACCTCGGCAGGAAATACCGAAGTTGTATCTGAGGTCAACGCATTGGCAAAAGAAAATACATTGTTACCATTTTCGGGAGCACCAAAATGTGACTCGAAACGCTCGGTCAACCGCGTTATTGTTTGGATCGTCATTTGGTCAGTCCACCTATTAAGCTACCTGAATTAAACCTCTTTCACATCTGACGAATCAGCGTCGTAAATGGCTCTCATACAAAGGGACTAACTGTTTTTGTTCCCACAGCATTTGGGTTTTTTTGCGCTGTATCTTGCCGCTGGTGGTGCGGGGAATCGCCCCCCGCTTGACTAACACCACCAAGGCGACAGATACCTCGAAATGCGCGGCAATATCATTTCTGAGCGCTGTCGCATGCAAGACTAATGCGTCCTTCTCATCGACGGCGACTTCATGGACGATGGCAACGGCCTCGCCATCTGCGCCATGGATAGCGAAAGCGGCACTGATGTATTTTCCGGGGTCGTTTTGTATGACACGACTTTCAATATCCTGAGGATAAATATTGCGGCCATTGATGATGATCAAGTCTTTCATGCGCCCGGTGACAAATAATGCATTGTCGCGCAAGAAACCGAGGTCGCCCGTTCGCAAATAACCGGGACCGGATATGGCCATTAATTCGTCTGTTAATCCAGCGGATTTAGTGGCTAAGCGCGCATGAAAGGATTCCGCTGTTTTCTCCGGTTGACGCCAATACCCATCAGCCACGCTCGTGCCGGCTACCCAGATTTCGCCCACGCGATTGTCGAGTTGTTGCTTGCGCGTTTCAGGATCGACGACAATCAATTTCAGATCGTGCGCGCTGCCGCAACTGACGAGTTGGCGGGTCGCGTCTTCCGTGGCGTCAATCGATACTACGGCACGTCCCATTTCCAGATGTTGCGCGTCTACCGTTAATCCGTGATAGCCGCCGCCAGCATCTACACCGCTGACGAATAACGTTGTCTCAGCCATGCCGTAGCAGGGATAAAACGCTTTTTTATTAAACCCACAGGGAGCGAAGCGCTCGGCGAATTTGTCCATCGTTTCCAGGCGCACCGGTTCAGCGCCATTAAAGCAAAGCTTCAATGAGGATAAATCAATACCTTCAATTTCTTTGTCATCAATCCGACGCGTGCAATGATCGAAACCAAAATTCGGACCGCCCGTCGTGTTGATGCCATAGATGCTGATAGCGTTTAGCCAGTTGCCAGGTCTCTTCATGAAAGTGAGCGGGGTCAGATAGACGAACGTTCCACCAGCAAAAAGCGCTTGCAGCATCAGTCCGATGAGACCCATATCGTGATAAAACGGCAGCCAGCCGCCGAATATGGTCTCTGCGGAGTGGTTAAATTTGCGATAAATTAATGTACTGTTATGCACCAAATTACGGTGGTTAATCATCACTCCCTTAGGGTCGCCCGTGGACCCCGATGTGTATTGCAGGAACGAGAGACTCGATGGCGTAATGCAGGGCTTTTTCCAGTGATTAGCTTCTGACAATGTCACCGTGTCGGAGGCCAGACAGGCGACATCGGAGAGGGGACTTTGATGAAGCCATTTGCTGACCTCGTCAAATAAACTGCTGTTGGTCATCACCAGCGCCACTTCTGCGTCACGCGCGATGTGCTCGATACGCTGAAAATGAGCACCCATTTTGGTCGGTGCCGGGACCGGCACGGCAACCAGGCCTGCAAATTGGCAAGCCATGAAACCCATCATGAAATCGCTGTTGGAGGTGTACACCAGCAATACCCGCTGACCAACTTTGTATTGCTGCTGAAGTCGCGCAGCAATCGCCATGACCTTTTGACCAAACGCGGTGTAGCTGATGCGCAGGTCCTCGCGACAACGATCGGCTAACATGATTAGCGCGGGTTTATCGCCGTTGGTACGGATGTGTCTCAGGCAAGAGTCGACAAAGGTTTGCATCCCCTCAGCGTCTGAGTATTGCCCAATTTGTGCGCTCATATTCATTGTCTTGACCCTTTGTAAATGATCTCAATTGCTACGCCATTGGCCAAAACCATAGGCCGGATTGCCGATAAAGCCAGACAGAGTAGGTTTCTGTTTAGCAACAATAGGGGAAAGTATTTCAGAAATTAAGAATTATCTCTAGGGCAATTCTTGGTATTAGAGAGATGATTCTTATACTAGTAAGAACTTTATGTTGCGACGTCGTGACAAGGCTTTAGCCCTCGCAGCAACGTGTCGCTGCAATCCCTCACACCGTATTGCGGATGATCACGTCTGCAAATGTCATTTTGGAGTTTGTTATGTTGCAATTAAAAGACCTCTCTTTATTCCGTCAGCAAGCCTTTATTAATGGCCTCTGGTGCGATGCCGATAACGGCGCTGTGCATCCGGTCACCAATCCGGCCAACGGGGAGACCATCGGCACAGTACCCATGATGGGCGCGGCAGAAACTAAACGCGCGATAGCCGCCGCCGATGACGCCTGGCGAGCATGGCGTCGTAAAACCGCCAAAGAGCGCAGCGTGATTCTACGAAAATGGCATGATTTAATGCTCGCCAATGCCGATGATCTGGCGCTGATCATGACCATCGAGCAAGGCAAACCGCTGGCCGAATCGAGAGGCGAAATCAGCTACGCTGCATCCTTCATTGAATGGTTTGCAGAAGAGGGTAAGCGCGCCGGTGGCGACACCATTCCGACGAATTCACCCAATAATCGGATCGTTGTCATTAAA